>JAICZO010000213.1 GCA_029057255.1 Muribaculaceae bacterium
TTTCGAAGCCGGACTGCGTCTCGATGTCGAGAAGAACACTCTCGACTACCGCAGCTTCACCAATACCGGTTTCACTGTCATGCACGTGCAGCCTGACGGCTCCGAGCTTCCCTACCTGCATAAACCGCTTGATATCGATGACAGCGGCAGCCTCGACCGGAGCTTTGTCGAGCTCCTGCCGAAGGTGACCGTCAGCTACAACTATGAGCCTTTCACGCCTTATGTCACACTCTCGAAGGGCTACAAAGCCGGTGGCTTCAACACTCAGATGTTCAGCGATGTGCTCCAGCAGAGAATTATGTCCGAGATGGGCATGACGGCTCTGTACAAGCTCAAGGACATCGTCGGCTACGAGCCGGAGCGGAGCTTCAACTATGAGGCGGGCTTCCACAGTGTTCTCGATGGCGGAAGGGCGCGGCTCGACGGCGCACTGTTCTTTATAGACTGCCGCAACCAGCAGCTCACGACCTTCCCCTCCGGCACCACGACCGGCCGCATAATGTCGAATGCGGGGCGCACCCGCAGCTATGGCGTCGAGCTGTCCGGCTCCTGGAATCCTGTCGACGACCTTCATGCCTCGGTGGCGTATGGATACACCAACGCGACCTTCCGGGCATATAACGACGGCCTTGCCGACTACCGCGGCAAGCGTGTGCCCTATGCTCCCGCCCATACACTCTTCGCCGAAGTCGGCTACCGCGCATCACAGCTCGAGTTCTGCGGCATCACGCCATCGGCCGACGTCACGGTGCGCTGTGCCGGAGACATCTATTGGAACGAAAGCAATACCGCCCGCCAGCCCTTCTATTGCCTTCCCGGCGCGTCGATAGCCTTCAGCGCGGAGCGCTGGTCGCTGCGGCTGTGGGGACAGAACCTCTCCGACACCCGCTATGACACCTTCTATTTCAAGTCGATAGGCAACTCCTTTGTGCAGCACGGACTGCCGCGCCGCTTCGGAGTCACCTTGCGCGTCAATATCCAGTAGGACTCTGTCCGCGCAGAACCGCATACAGTCCCCCGGCACTGCAGTGTCGGGGGACTGTGCGTTGATGCAGGACTGTCCTTCTGTCTATGACTGTACATGCTTTTGTGTCATATTTCTAAAAAATGATGCAATTTTGTAACGCGGTGTTGCGAGATAGAGAAAAGTTTTGTAATATTGCACCGTGAATCTGAAATCGGGGTGTCAGCCCCGCGATCGGATACAAGAGAGTTCTTGAAATTGTTTAATGAATCTGATATAAAAAATCGTAACTTGCTCTCATAAGAC
>JAICZO010000214.1 GCA_029057255.1 Muribaculaceae bacterium
ACGAGGCGCTGCGCTCCGAGAACCGCGAAATCAAAGAGCAGAACAACCGCCTCTCAAGCCAGGTAACCGAGACAACACGCCGCAACGAGGCTCTCAGCGAGCGCATGACCCTCGCCGAGAAACTCAACGTGACAGGCCTCAGCCTCACTCCCCTCAACAAGAAGGGCAAGAAAGAGAAGAAGGTGACCAAAGCCGTCCAGCTGATGGCCACATTCACCATACCGCAGAACAACTCGACCCCCGTCGGAGAAAAGACTATCTACATGCGCATCATCTCTCCCTCCGGACAGCTGTTAGGCCAGGGCGCGACATTCCCCTTCGAGGGCGGCAACGTCGAGTACACATCCAAGAAAACCGTTGAATATGCCGGCGAGGAAATAGGCGGCGTCACAATCTACTACGACGTCAACACTCCCCTCATCGCAGGCGACTACACCGTCGAACTCTTTGCCGACAACTTCCGCCTCATCTCGCGTTCGTTCAACCTCAAATAAGCCCGCGTGACGGTAATCGAATACATATACCAGTCCGTCAACTCTATAGAAGTCAACACCGTAGGGTCGATATACAAGCTCATCCTGAGCATGCTCCTCGGAGCCATCGTAGGCTACGAGCGAAAGCGCAAGGGGCAGACCGCCGGTGTGCGCACTTTCTCGCTCATCAGCATGGGAGCGACTCTCGCCATGCTGCTGTCGATCTACGTGCCGCAGGAATACATGAGCCTCAAGAACGGCGACCCCGGCCGTATAGCCGCCCAGGTCATAACCGGCATCGGCTTCCTCGGCGCCGGAGCCATCATACAGATGAAAGGCTCGGTCCGCGGACTCACCACGGCCGCCGGAATATGGATGGTGGCTATTATCGGCATGGCCGTAGGGCTTGGCATGTACTGGCTGTCGGTAGTGGCATCCGGACTGATACTCTTCATCCTCGTGCTGCTCGAGCGCATCGAGCAGCGCGTGAGCAGAGGGTCGGAGTCCCGCATCATACGCATCCGCACCGCCGACATCATCCACGACATATCCGACTACCGCAAAGTGCTGCACGCGCACAAGATACACCTGAGCAACTTCTACGTCGACTATGACTTCGAGTCCTCGGAGACCAGCCTCAACCTCGTAGTGCTCGTGCGCGAGACCACAAACTACATACACCTCTTCTCACAGTTCGCCAAACTGCATCCCACCAAATCCATAACTCTGGCAAACCAGCTCAGCATCTGATGAATATCGAAGGACTTATCACCGACCTTGCCTTTATCCTGCTGTTGGGAGCATTTGTCACGGTGTTCTTCAAGTGGATAAAGCAGCCTGTGGTGCTGGGTTACATCGTGGCCGGCTTCCTCGCCAGCCCCCACTTCGAGTACCTGCCGTCGGTAGCCAACGAAGCCAACATCGACTTCTGGGCGCAGATAGGCATCGTGGTGCTGCTCTTCTCCCTCGGACTCGAGTTCAGCTTCAAGAAGCTGCTCAACTCCGGCGGCTCCGCTGTCGTGACGGCACTGATTATCATCGTGGGCATGATGATGTCAGGCTTCGGCATAGGCCATCTCATGGGCTTCAACTACATCAACAGCCTCTTCCTCGGCGGCATGCTCTCGATGTCGTCGACAACGATTATCATCAAGGCATTCACCGACATGGGACTGAAGCAGAAGAAGTTTGCCTCGCTCGTGCTCGCCGTCCTCATCGTCGAAGACCTGTTCGCCGTCCTGATGATGGTGCTTCTGTCATCCATCGCCCTCAACAACAGCGTCGAAGGCTCGGAGCTGCTCTACAGCGTCGGCAAGCTGCTCTTCTTCCTCATCATATGGTTCCTTGTCGGAGTATTCGTGCTGCCGTCGCTGCTCAACCGCATGCGCCGCTTCCTCAACAGCGAGACCCTGCTGGTCGTGTCGATGGGACTGTGCCTGGGCATGGCGGTCTTCTCGGTGTTCTGCGGCTTCTCGCTGGCTCTCGGCGCCTTCGTCATGGGTTCGATTCTGGCGGGCACATCGCTTGCCGAGCGCATCGAGCACGTCGTCACCCCGGTCAAAGACCTCTTCGGAGCCGTGTTCTTCATCTCCGTGGGCATGATGGTGCAGCCTCCTATCCTGGCACAGTACTGGGGTCCGGTGCTCATACTTGCCGCGACGGTCATCATAGGCATGATAGTCTTCGGCACATTCGGCATGCTCGTCACAGGTCAGAGCCTGCGCGTTGCCATCCAGTCGGGATTCTCGCTGACACAGATCGGTGAGTTCGCCTTCATCATCGCCACCCTCGGCATGTCGCTCGGCGTACTCGACTCGACGATATACCCCATCGTCGTGGCAGTGTCGGTCATAACCACCTTCACCACGCCCTACTTCATCAAGCTCGCCCTCCCCTGCTACGATACCCTCGAGCGTCATCTGCCGCGCAAGCTGCACTTCCTCATCGACCGCTATCAGAAGCAGGCCGACCACAGCGACGCCGCCGGCCGCCCGTGGGGACGCGTCATAAAGCGCTACACCTGGCGCACGCTCCTCTACTCGATTCTTCTCATCGGCATCCTCGTGCTGGCCCGTCAGTTCATAATACCCTACTTCGAGAATATCGCCGGAGAGTGGAGCCGTCTGACATGCACCGTCGCCACCCTGGCCGCCATGTCGCCCTTCCTGCTGGCGCTGATGATGCCTCTCAAGGCCGCCAAGACCAACTACGGCGCCGCCGGCACCGTGCCGATGGTCGTCATGATGATATTCCGCTATCTCATAGCAATGGCGTTCGTCATGCGCGCCATCACCCTCTTCTACTCCGCCCGGGTGGGCCTCATAGCAGTGGCCGCAGTGCTGCTGCTGGTAGCGCTCTTCTTCTCGGGACGCCTGCGCGAGCGCATGCTGCGGATGGAGGACAAGTTCTTCGACAACCTCAACGAGCGCGACCTGCGGCGCAGCGGCAAGAAAAACGCCGTCGTACACGACCTGCACCAGGCATACATGACCGTCGGCTCGGGATGCACCTTTGCCGGCGAGCGCCTCATCAACTCCGACCTGCGCCACCGGTACGGCGTGAACATCGTAGGCATACAGCGCGACAGCTGCTACATACCCATCCCCAACGGACAGACACGCATATACCCCGGCGACGTCATAAGCATCATCGGCACCGACGAGCAGATCGAGGCCATGCTGCCTGCCGTCGAGGCTCAGCTGCCCGAGCCTGACGAGCCTGTCGACCCCTCGAAGTACAAGCTCGTCAGCATACTGCTCTCCGACACATCGCCGCTCATCGGCAAAACCCCGCGGACAGCAAGCTTCAGCGAGACTTACGACGCCCTCATCGTGGCCGTGGACCGCGGCGAAGAGCACATCGACTCCCGCCCCGACCTTGTCTTCAACGCGGGCGACATCCTGTGGCTCGTCGGCAACCCTGTGAAACTAAACAAACTCAAATAGCATAATCACACTCTAATCAATATATAAAATGGCTAACGAACGCTATGACCTGCGCGGTGTCTCGGCATCGAAGACCGACGTTCACTCGGCGATAAAGAATCTCGACAAAGGTATTTTTCCCGGCGCTTTCTGCAAGATCGTGCCCGACTATCTCGGCGGCGACCCCGAATGGTGCAACATCATGCACGCCGACGGCGCCGGCACGAAATCATCGCTCGCCTACGCATACTGGCGCCGCACCGGCGACCTCTCTGTGTGGAAAGGCATAGCTCAGGACGCCCTGATAATGAACATCGACGACCTGCTCTGCGTCGGCGCTACCGACAACATCCTGCTGTCGTCGACCATCGGACGCAACAAGAGACTCGTCCCCGGCGAAGTTATATCGGCGATTATCAACGGCACCGAGGAACTGCTCAAAGAGCTGCGCCGTCACGGCGTCAACATATACTCCACCGGCGGTGAGACGGCCGACGTGGGCGACCTCGTGCGCACTATCATCGTCGACAGCACCGTGACATGCCGCATGCGTCGCGCCGACGTCATCGACAACGCCCGCATCGAGGCCGGCGACGTTATCGTCGGTCTGGCTTCTTACGGCAAGGCGGCATACGAGACAGAGTACAACGGCGGCATGGGCAG
>JAICZO010000215.1 GCA_029057255.1 Muribaculaceae bacterium
ATGTTATGCTGTCGGGAGCGATGTCAAGCAGCACGCCCTGCATGATCTGACGGTACTCGTCGTTGCTGACTGCGAACATGGTGTTGTCGAGACCGGCGATAATCTGCTCTGTCGCTACGCTGAACGAGATAGGATCGCCGAGAGTGTTGGCCTGGAACTGCGGATACTGGTCGCCGGGGAGAGCCACAAACGAGTAGTGACCCGACGAGTAGCTGAGCTGCACCTCGAGAGTGTCGTCGTTGACACTTACCTCCATACCCTGGTCGGGAAGCTCCTTGAGCAGCTCCACAAGGCGGCGGGCGCCGAGGCAGAAACAGCCTTCACCCTTGACGCCTGTCACCTCGAGACGTGCCGTCAGCGCGTTCTCCTGGTCGGAGCCGGTGATAGTGAGGGTATTGTCGGCAAGCTTGATGAAGAAGTTGTCGAGAATGGTGAGGGCGTTCTTGGAGTTTATAACCTTGCTCACTGCCGAAGTGGCATTGTAGAGAGCCTTGCTCGAAACATTGAATTTCATGTCGGTATGTAGTATTAATTTTTTCAGTGATTCATGCGGTATGGCCGAAGCCCCGCTATCAAACTACAAATTTAGTACATTTTCGTCAAACGGCAAAATTTTCAAAAGAATCACCTATTTTATACGGGCAATGCTTGGCGAGTATCATTTTTTGAGTAAATTTGTAGCGGATTTGCCCCATAAAAAGCATATGAAGATAATCGGCACACACGTCTTCCGGTCGTCTCCCGTGAGCTTCGTGCCACAGGTGACCCGCGCGTCCGGTGCCGCTTCGTCGCTTTTCGCGGGCGCTCATCGCGGATGCGCCGGCGGGCGTACTTCCCAACACGCTTAGTGACATACAGATTATACTACTTATCATACTTATTTATATCCTTACTTTTGAACGTCTATGAAAGACCAACGTGATTTAAGTTTCTGGAAACTGTGGAATCTGAGCTTCGGCTTCTTCGGAGTGCAGATTGCATATGCCCTCCAGAGCTCGCAGGTCAGCCGCATCTTCTCGACCATCGGCGCCGACCCGCATGACCTGAGCTACTTCTGGATTCTCCCGCCGCTGATGGGACTCATCGTGCAGCCCATCGTGGGCAGCGCCAGCGACCGTACCTGGACCCGTCTTGGCCGCCGCCTGCCCTACCTGCTCATCGGCGCCCTGGTGGCCATCATCGTGATGTGCTTCCTCCCCAACGCCGGCTCGCTCGGCCTCGGCATCTCGCAGGCCATCATCTTCGGGCTGGTCATGCTCATGCTCCTCGACACTTCAATCAACATGGCCATGCAGCCCTTCAAGATGCTTGTGGGCGACATGGTGAACGAGCGTCAGAAAGGCCTCGCCTACTCCATCCAGTCATTCCTGTGCAATGCCGGCTCGGTTGTCGGCTATATAGCGCCCTTCGTCCTTGCATGGTTCCTCAGCAACACGGCGCCCGCCGGCGAAGTGCCGCCGACTGTCACTTGGGCGTTCTATATCGGCGCCATAATACTCGGCTTCTGCGTCGTGTACACATTTGCCAAAGTGAAGGAGATGCCGCCGCACGAGTATGCGCAGTTCCACGGCATCAGGGG
>JAICZO010000216.1 GCA_029057255.1 Muribaculaceae bacterium
TGGAGAATCCTTTGATTTCGGCCGGCGGCGTCTGCATACTTATCATGACAAGACCCAGCGAGATGCCGAAACCGTATATGACAAACGACAGGCAGTTGACCACCGAGAGCATGGCAAAGAGTCCGATGCCGACGAGGTATAGTGCCCACAGCGCACGTACGCGCATCATGACAAGGCCGAGTGCAAACAGCAGCGTGGCCTTGAAAGCCGATGCGACAATGACATAAAGCGTCTGCTCCGTCACCGACAGACCGAAGACGGGGCTGACCGGGATATCCGCCACACTCATCACCGAGAAGACCCACAGGGCAAGCCATGCCGTGCGGCCACCGTTGAGCGCCTCGGCGAAGCGGCGGAGAAAATGCGGGAAGCGTCCCTTCATCATACTCTTGAATCTACGCATAATCAAACACTATCACTACACAGAGCCTCCGCAATAGAATTCATCTCCAGACATGCGGCACGCGACAGCGACGGGTCGATGCCCTCAGGCGTGAGTATCAGCAGACGCCCCTGCTCGCAGAGGGCGAAGTCTCGGGCAGCCGGTTTGTAGCGCTCGCCCATAGCACGATTGCTTATCAGTATAATCTTGGCACCGAGAGCCTCGGCCTCGTCACGGACAGTCTTCTCAGCCGGCGAGATAAAAGGCGACACAAGCACCCCGCCGTTTGCCGCCGTATATAGCCATCGCTCGCGCATGGCTCTGCGCACATCCTCGGTGTCGCGGCGGTGCACCACCACCTGCGCCATGAACGGACTGCGGAGCAGTAAGATATTCCCATAAGCCTGCACCCGGCGCCCGCCGACAGTCAGATTGTTGACACGGCGGAAATACTCGGGATGCTCCCTCCGCACCGCAAGCCTGCGCGGATTGTCGCGGAGGTACTTGAAGATTGTATCAAGCGACCTGTTTTTATAGAGTATGCAGTCGTAAAAATCTTCAGTAAAAACAGGGCCGTCAAGCCTATACTTTTCTCGATACATCTGCCCGGTCCTAACCTTGAACATTCCCATATATCTGCCCAAGTGATACTTAAGCTTGTCGGTAGCGAACAGTAGCAGGTGCAAATGATCGGGCATTATCATGTATTGGAGCACTTTCAACTGCGGAGCCAACTCCGGAAGATAAGCGATATTTGCAGCTATAATTTTCCCCAAATCAGTATAAGCCACTTTCACATCGGGCAGTTCACCGGAAAGGTAGCCGAAATCAGGGACTCCCGCAGCCTTGGTCATGGTTATATGATAGATGCACCGTGATGTATAATCGTGATAAAAGGATCTGGGCATGATGGTTGAGTCATATAAAACAACAGCAAGCTGTTGAGACATAAACAAATTTTTGTACCGGTGATGCTTGCTTGCAAGCCTGATAATTCACCTCAGAGCGGTTGTGTCAGCCCTATTAATGTGAAGCATCTGTCTCAGGGAGTCGGCCAGCATCGACGAAAACAGCTCGGCGCCGGTATTGTTCAGATGCGAGGGGTCAACAAACAGGCTTTTATTGTTAGTGAACGGTGCGCTATTGCTCATATCGATTATCGTGATTTCGCTGTCGGCATTCTTCTTCAGCAGGCCGGCATAGTCTGTGTCACTTTCGAAAAAGTGCGGCGATATGACAAAGACGAGGCGAATGTCATTGCTGCGACACGTTTCTATGAATTTGTTCAGATACTTTGTTTTAAGAGAATCTATTATAGGAGGCACCGGTTCTTCGCTCCGGACAAAGTCTGTTGTAATGCAGCCGCTGTAGGGCTTGTAGCCTTTTATATTCTGCTGACGCGGTGCAATTGCGTCGCTGAGCACCTGGATAAAGGCGGAATTGTAGCGATAAGTGCTCAGATGCAGCTTTGCATATTCGTTATCGGAGAAATCATTGATGAAATCTTTCATCCCGTCTATATCGTAGTAAGGCTTGATGTGTGTAAGCGCTCTCTGACGGTCGTCGTTGCAGTATAAGTCAAATCTCGGGAAGAAATCATATACTATGACCTCCGGCTTTTCTCCTTGTTTGATTATATTGTTTAAAAAGCAATATGCCAATAGGATGCCATTGCCGTCGATACCACAGTTGTAGGTCGGCACCCCAAGGCTCTCTTCAAACGTTTCCGGGTCATAGTGATGACTTGCTCTCGACGACCCGAATACGGCCAGCGAGTCGGCGAAGTGACGGTTTATGTAGTTGACATTATAGGTGTCGCCTCCTTTTGAATGGTCAGCCAGGAATCTCATTCCCTTTCCGAACGAAATGTCGATAACAATCAATGCGACAACGACAAGCAGTGCCTTTATGAAGAATCTTAAAGTCATATCAAATCAGAAATTTACATAAATGAACTGACCGGCATCAAGAACACCGACTGTCATGATTATTAACGTTATCGCCACGATAGCAACACAACGCACGAATGAATTGGGATTGTGCAGCAGCCTGACTTTGGGCATGTATTCCTGAATCACTTCAGTCAGTATAAACGACACTACTGCGAAGGATATCAGAACCGTGTTTGAGCCTGTAAGGCTTAATGACGCACCGGGAGCAAGTGTGAAAATGCGTCTGATCATGCCGAAAGAGTCACTCAAAGTCGGCATTCTGAAGAAAATCCAGGCAAAGCTTGTTAACAGGAACGTCAGTACAATCCTGAAAAATATGACGACCCTCGATTTTGGCTTGGCATTAAAGCCGAAGAATTTCTCCACGACCTGTATGATACCGTGGATAAAGCCCCAGAATATGAATGTTAAGTTTGCTCCATGCCAGATACCGCTGACCAGGAAAGTTGTCAGTATGTTGAGATGGGTTCGCCCCTTCCCCTTTCGGCTTCCGCCAAGCGGGATGTAGACATAGTCACGCAGCCAGCGGGAAAGCGAGATATGCCATCGACGCCAGAACTCTGTTATACTGTAACTGAAATATGGTCGCTTGAAATTGTTAATCAGTTTAAACCCGAACAGACGGCCGACACCTATAGCCAATAGCGAGTATCCGGCAAAGTCTCCGTAAATCTGAATCGAATAGAACAGGGTCGCTATAATACATGTGACACCCGAAAAGTTTTCATAGTCAGCATAGACCGGGGTTACAAACATCGCAACTCTGTCGGCCACGACAGCCTTCATGAAATATCCCCACAACATTAAGCGAACGCCTTCGGTTATATCCTCCCGAGTAATGCTTCGCTTGCCGCGTATCTGCGGCAGAAGCTCATCGGCTTTGCTGATGGGGCCCGATGTTATTTGAGGAAAGAACCCTACAAAAAGCATATAGTAGAGAAAATTCTTCTCAACACTTATCTTATTGCGATGAACATCCCATAGATATCCCAGGCTCTGAAACGTAAAGAAGGATATACCGAGAGGGATGAAAACCTTCGTCTGTGTATCGGTGGAGTCGGTCTGCTGCCTGATGTCAAGCCGGTCGAGCAAAGACGCAAGCAGTTGATTTATAAAAGCTGAATACTTGAATAATATCAGCGGCGTCAATACTATCAGCACCCCGACGACTATCATGATGAATCGTTGTCGGCTGTTCTCCCGGTTTTTATCGGCAATAATAGCGAATGTGTAGGTCAACACAGTTATGGCAAAAAGCAGGAGGGCGCCTACGGGCTGGTAGAAGATGAAGAAAGCGTAGGACAGTGCCGTCAGCAGAGCTGCCGATATTATGTTCAGATATTTTGAGTTTCTACAAAGTCTTAGAATTATGACGTAAAGGAATAGAACAAGAGGCAGTGCTATAATGAAATCGAAAGAATTGAGTATCATAACATTGTACCGGAAGTGTTTATTGGAGTGTAACTGTGGTATTGCCCCAGCCGGAGCGGTCGAGGGTGCGGTAGCCTACAGCCTCGGCGATGTGGTGAGGCATGATTGAAGGTGCGCCGTCGAGGTCGGCGATGGTGCGTGCCACCTTGAGAATGCGGTCATAGGCGCGGGCGCTCATGTCGTATTTCTCCATCGAGCGCTTGAGGATGGCTGTGGCCTCGGGCGTAAGGGCACAGTGCTCGGCCATCAGGCGCGAGTTCATCTGCGCGTTGCAGTGTATGTCGGGCTCGGCGGTGTAGCGCTGCTCCTGTATGGCGCGGGCGGCGACTACACGGCGGCGTATGGCCTCCGACGGCTCTCCCGAGGCACGGCCGGCAAGCTCGTCGAAGGGCACCGGCATGATTTCGACGTGCAGGTCGATGCGGTCAAGAAGCGGTCCGGATATGCGGCTCATGTACTTGGCCACGGCACCGGGGGCACAGGTGCACTGCTTGGTGGGGTGGGTGTAATAGCCGCACGGACAAGGGTTCATCGAAGCCACAAGCATGAAGCTTGCAGGGTAGTCGACCTGATAGCGGGCGCGGGAGACGCTGATGTGTCGGTCCTCGAGAGGCTGACGGAGCACTTCGAGTACCGAACGCGGGAACTCGGGAAACTCGTCGAGGAAGAGGACGCCGTTATGGGCGAGCGATATCTCGCCGGGCATGGGGACGGAACCGCCGCCAACCATCGCCACCGGCGACACGGTGTGGTGGGGCGTGCGGAACGGCCTTACGGTCATGAGCTTTGAGCCGCGGCGCAGTTTGCCGGCCACGGAGTGTATCTTTGTGGTCTCGAGAGCCTCGCCGAGTGTCAGCGGCGGCATTATCGAGGGCAGGCGCTTGGCGAGCATCGACTTGCCGGAGCCGGGAGGGCCGACGAGGAGTATGTTGTGGCCGCCGGCGCAGGCCAGTTCGAATGCCCGCTGGGCATTCTCCTGC
>JAICZO010000217.1 GCA_029057255.1 Muribaculaceae bacterium
CGTTCTCGTAGCCCTTGACGTCGAACTCCGTACCCTTGCACTCCACAGAGATATTGTCGCAGTAGACAAAGAAAGGGTGGGCCGGGTCGCGGGCTACGTCGAAATATGCCTCGCCTTTGAGGTTGACGTCGCGAGTGCCTGTGGACTCGTTGAAGCGGTATGTTATCTCCGACATAGCATTGACATTGACCTTGGTGCCGTCGGGCAGAGTCACTGTCGAGCGCTGTCCGATGCCGGTGCTTACCAGGAGCGGATTGTGGTGGATAGGTTCTGGCCTGGACAGCATATAGACCCCGGCTCCGGCTATCAGTGCCACCGCCGCCGCCATATCGACAGTGCGGTGGAATATGCCGCGTCTCGGCCGGGCATCGGTGTCGGGCGAGTCTTCGATAATCTTTGCCCTGAGGGCAGCACGCATGCGCGAGTCGACAGCAGGGTCGATGTAAGGGTCGCAATTGCCGATGTCGGCTCTGAGCTGTTCGCCCAGAGCCTCGTCGGCCTCATACCATGACCGTATGGCGAGCATGTCGCTGCCATCGGCCTCATGGTTGAGATACCTTTCAATCTTTTTTTTCATGCGTTCCATGTGTCCTTATGTTATGTACCTGTGTGTTATTGTATCAGCAGAGGAAGAGCCATAAACCATATGCCGTAGCGGCTCGAAAGCTGTTCGCGCAGATAGTGGAGCGCGAGCATGATGTGGCTCTCGACCGTGTGGACCGATATGCCGAGCGACTCGGCTATCTGCTTGTGACTCATGTCGAAGCGGCGGCTCATGACGAAAACCTTCCTGCGCATCGGTGGCATCTCGTCGACAATGCGGCAGATTGTTTCCATCAGCACCTTCTCGTCGATTTTCTGCTCCGTCGAATTGTCGTATATCGTATGGTTCTCGAGGATGTAGTTGAAGTAAGCGTACTCGATGGCATCGTGCTCGCATACGTTGAAAAACGCATGGCGGGCTGTGGTGAACAAGTACGACTCGAGTGCCTTGTAGCATGTGATGCTCTCTCGTCGCTCCCATACCTGCATGAAAGCAATCTGAGTAATCTCTTCGGCAAGATAGCGGTTGCCTCGCGAAATCTTCAACACATAATTGTACAGGCGGCCGGCATACTGTGTGTACAGTTGCTCGAAATGCGTCTTGAAGTTATTAGCGTTGATTGATTCCATGGTATTGAACAACGGCTTTTTCCGACCGTGTATAGAAAAGGCAGTTAAAAGTGGGCGAACAATGAATCGCCCTGCAATAATTAACATATTTTAATAG
>JAICZO010000218.1 GCA_029057255.1 Muribaculaceae bacterium
CATCAACAACGCGCAGAACTTCGGCCTCAGCGAGCTGCACCAGCTGCGCGGCCGCGTGGGCCGTTCGTCCCGCAAAGCCTTCTGCTACCTGATGGTGCCGCCGGGCAACCCTCTCAGCCCCGACGCACGCCGACGCCTGCAGGCCATCGAGAGCTTCTCCGACCTCGGCTCGGGTATACACATCGCCATGCAGGACCTCGACATCCGCGGCGCCGGCAACCTCCTTGGCGCCGAGCAGAGCGGATTCATCGCCGACCTCGGCTACGAGACCTATCAGAAGATACTCCGCGAGGCCGTCACCGAGCTGCGCACCGAGGAGTTCCCCGAGCTTGCCGCGGCAGCCGACGGCGACAATCCCGAGGAATTCGTCGCCGACTGCGTCATCGAGAGCGACCTCGAGCTGCTGCTGCCCTTCAGCTACGTGCGCCAGGAGAGCGAGCGCATAGCCCTCTATCAGGAACTCGACAGCATCGAGCGCGACGACCAGCTCGAAGCCTTCGAGGCACGCCTTCGCGACCGTTTCGGCCGCATCCCCGACGCCGCCCGCGAGCTGCTGCTCGTGCCGAGGCTGCGCCGTCTTGCCCGCCGTCTGGGCATCGAGAAAGTAGTGATGAAGCAAGGTGCGATGTACCTCTTCTTTGTCGACGAGTCCAACAAAGCATATTACCAGAGCCCCATGTTCGGCCGCCTGCTCAACTATGCGCAGAAATATCCGCGCCGCGTAGAGCTGCGCCAGCGCAACGGCCGACGCAGTTTCGCCATAGCCAACGTACGCACCGTAGAGGCGGCTCTTGCGATACTCTACGAAGTGCTTTCGCTTGAGGCACTATGAAATAATCGTCCGACAGTTTAACACTTACGATAATTTTTGTAAATTTGTCGCATCATTGAAAAGCACCGACACATGACATTCTCTAAAACCAATATGTGGCGTACCACCCGCGACTACGTCTTCATTACATTCGGAATGGCTCTCTACGCATTCGGATTCTGCGGGTTTATCCTTCCTGAGAAAGTTGTTATCGGCGGGCTTGCCGGTATCGGCACTATTGTCTACTTCGTCACGGGCATCCCTGTGGCCATCACACAGTATGCGCTCAACCTGCTCCTGCTGGCGATAGCCTACAAGGTAGTGGGTAAGAAATTCGTCATGGGCACCATCTACGGCGCCACTATGATATCGGTATTCGTGGCCATCTTCCAGCCCCTGCTTGCCGACGGATTCACACACGAGCCCTTCATGAATGTTGTCATAGGCGGCATATGCGCCGGTCTCGGCGTAGGCATAGCCTTCACTCACAACGGGTCGAGCGGCGGCACCGACATCGTGGCCGCCATGGTGTCGAAGTACACCAACGTCAGCATAGGCCGCACGATGCTATATACCGACGTGTTCATCATCTCGTCGTCATACTTCATCTTCAAGCAGATCGACCTTGTGGTCTACGGCTTTGTGGTGCTCGTGCTCGTGTCGTATGTGGCCGACATGGTCATCAACACCAACCGTCAGGCGGTGCAGTTCACAATCTTCTCCACCAAGTGGGAGGAGATAGCCACCGCCATCAACAACGAGGCCAAGCGCGGATGCACCGTCCTGTCGGGCATGGGCTGGTACTCCAAGAAAGAAGTCAAGGTGCTGCTGGTCATGTGCCGCAAGATCGAGTCGGTGACCATATCGCGAATCATCAAGTCGATCGACCCTCAGGCGTTCACCACACAGGCCAACGTCAACGGCGTCTACGGCAAAGGCTTCGACGAGCTGAAGGTGCGCATGAAAGAGCCTGACCACCAGCACGCGCAGGCCGACGCCGACAAAAACTGACCACACACTCCCACCCCGACACCTTATTAATCAATGAGCAATGACTCCGGACATAAATCCCTGCTCAGGCGCGTGGCCGACCTGTATGTCGACGGGTTCCGGTCGATGACCGTAGGCCGCAGCCTGTGGCTGCTCATCATCATCAAGGTCGTCATATTCTTCGCCATCCTCAAGCTCTTCTTTTTCCCGGACGTGCTGTCGGTCAGCTACGACAACGACAGCGACCGCGCCGACGCCGTCCGCTCGTCTCTCACCGCCGAATAATCAACTCCTCAATACATACACCTAAAACACTGTACTATGAATGACCTAATTGGAGTAGTAGACTGGTCGAGGGCGCAGTTCGCCCTCACAGCCATGTACCACTGGCTCTTCGTGCCGCTGACCATCGGTCTGTCGGTGATAGTAGCCATAATGGAGACGCTCTATGTCCGCACCGGGCAGGAGCGCTGGAAAGGCATCACCAAATTCTGGATGACGCTTTTCGGCATCAACTTTGCCTGCGGCGTCGCCACGGGTCTTATCCTCGAATTTGAATTCGGCACCAACTGGTCGAATTACAGCTGGTTTGTAGGTGATATTTTCGGAGCGCCTCTTGCCATCGAAGGCCTGCTGGCATTCTTCATGGAGGCCACCTTCGTGGCTGTCATGTTCTTCGGCTGGAACAAGGTCAGCCGCGGCTTCCACCTTGCCTCCACCTGGCTCACCGCCCTGGGCGTATCGCTGTCGGCGCTGTGGATTCTCGTAGCCAACGCATGGATGCAGTACCCCGTGGGCATGGAATTCGACCCCGCACAGATGCGCAACGTCATGAGCGACTTCGCCGCCGTGGCCTTCAGCCCCGTGGCCATGAATAAATTCTTCCACGCCGTGCTCAGCGGCTGGACCCTCGCCGGCGTATACGTCATCGGCGTCAGCTGCTGGATGCTGCTGCGCAAGCGCAACACCGAGGCCGCCCGCAGCTCTATCAAGGTAGCGTCGTGGGTAGGCATGGCCGGCATCCTCCTCACCCTGTGGACAGGCCACGGCTCGGCAGTGCAGGTGGCACGCGTACAGCCCATGAAGCTCGCCGCTATGGAGGGACTCTACCGCGGCTCGGTGGGTCAGGACCTCGTCGGCATAGGCGTGCTCAAAAGCGACCCCGCCGCCACTCCCGCCGACCCTATGGCATTCAGCATCGACATCCCCAAGGGTCTGTCATACCTTATATATCTTGACGGCGACCACTTCGTGCCCGGCGTCAACGACCTCATCGACGGCATCACGCTCACAGCCGAAGGCGACACCGTGCGCGGCCTCAGCTATGCCGACAAAATCGCCATAGGCAAGGTGGCGCAGAACGCCCTCCGGGCCTACGACGCCGCCCGCAAGGCCGGCGACTCAGCCACTATGGACTCCGCCGCCAAGGTGGTCAAAGACAACTTCAAGTACTTCGGCTACGCATATCTGCCCTCTCCCGAGGCCGGCGTCCCCAACGTGCCGATGTCGTTCTACGCCTTCCATATCATGGTAGTGCTCGGCGGCTATCTGCTGGCGCTCTTCGCCGTGATGCTCTTCCTCAGCTACCGCCGCACATCGCTGCTCGACAACCGCTGGCTCTGCCTCGCGGGCATCGTCTCGGTGGCTCTCGTATGGATATGCAGCCAGGCCGGATGGGTACTGGCCGAGGTAGGCCGTCAGCCCTGGGTCATCCAGGACCTCATGCCCACATGGGCCGCAATCTCAGGCATACAGTCCGGCTCTGTCAGACTCACATTCTGGATGTTTGCCGCCATCTTCACCGGCCTCCTCATCGCCGAGATAAGCATCATGCTCCGCTACATCTCCTCGGCATCCAAAACCGACATTCAGAACCCTAAACACTGACCCCGACATGCAAACACTCGAAATATTACAGGCCTACTGGTGGCTTCTCATCGCCGTCCTCGGCGCAATATTGGTGTTCCTGCTCTTCGTGCAGGGCGGCCAGTCGATGCTCTACTGCCGTGTCTCCGACGACGAGCGCCGGCTCATGGTCAACTCCCTGGGCCGCAAGTGGGAGTTCACCTTCACGACACTCGTGGTCTTCGGCGGCGCCTTCTTCGCCTCCTTCCCGCTGTTCTACAGCACCAGCTTCGGCGGCGCCTACTGGCTGTGGATGCTCATCCTGCTGAGCTTCGTGCTCCAGGCCGTCAGCTACGAGTTCCGCCGCAAGCGCGGCAACATCTACGGCACCCGCGTCTATGACGGTTTC
>JAICZO010000219.1 GCA_029057255.1 Muribaculaceae bacterium
CTGCCCGAAGCTATGCTGTCGGTGGCGAGACCCTGCATGGCCAGGGCGCGGAGACGGAGAGCATCCTTGCGTATCTCGGTCTGGCCGGGATAGCGGCTGTTGAGAGTGTCGAGCAGCACCAGCGCACCGGTGTAGTTGCCGGTGTCTATCGAGCTTTCGGCCTGACCGAATATCTCGGCGGCGCCTTCTTTATCCTTGTCGGCGCAGGCCCCCAGCGAGAGGGCGAGCGCTAAAGCGGCTATTATAGTCTTACTTGTTGCGTTGAACATTTTTCACTCCTTTTACTGTTGCTATTTTCTTTATCAGCTGGCTCAGCGCGGCAGTGTCCGACACTCCCACCACGAGAGTACCCTGGAAGAGGCCGTCGTTAGAGTCGATGGATATAGAGCGCAAAGATACAGATTTTTCTTTATTAATGATAGATGTTATGTTTGTTACGATGCCGATGTCGTCTTTGCCGACGACGCGCAGCGATGCTGCAAACTCGGTGCCGCCCTTGCCGCTCCATCGGGTGCGTATCAGACGATAGCCGTAGCGCGACCTTATATGGTCGGCGTTGGGGCAGTCGCTGCGGTGAATCTTGATGACACCCTCGGCCGATATGAAGCCGAAGACGTCGTCGCCGTAAATAGGGTTGCAGCACTTGGCGAGCTTGTAGTTGATGCCCTTGATATTGTCGCCGATAACCACCACGTCGGTCGAACCACTGTCGGCGGCGACTTCCTCGTCGGTGGGCTGGTGCATGTATGTCGAGGCGGAGATGCGCCCTGCCGGCTCGTCGGCCTTGGTCTGGCGCGACTGCACGGCGAGATAGTTGTCGATGACGTCGTTGACCTCGAGCTCTCCGCTGCCCAGTGCGCTGAAGAAACTGATGGCGTCCTTGAAGCCCATGCGTGTCACTGTGCGCGACACCGTAGGCTCGTCAAATTCTATCTTGCGGTTCTTCAGTCGCCTCTGCAGCAGCTCCTTGCCGACGTCGGCCGAGCGGCTCTCGTTCTCCTTGAGCACGGCGCGGATCTTGTTCCTTGCCTTGGACGTGACAACGAACGACAGCCAGTCGCGGCTCGGCTCCTGCCTCGGCGAGGTGAGTATCTCGACGGTGTCGCCGCTGGCGAGGCGGTAGTTGAGCTTGCGGCTCTTGCCGTTGACGCGTCCGCCGACGCACTGTGTGCCGATGCGGGTGTGGATGTTGAAGGCGAAGTCAAGCAGCGTCGCCCCCTGCGGCAGCTTGTAGAGGTCGCCGCGGGGTGTGAAGACAAAGACTTCGTCGGCATACACATCCATCTTGAAGTTGCGCATCAGCTCCATCGGGCCTGTATGCGCCGCCTCGAGTATGTCGCGCACATTGGCCATCCACGAGTCGAGATTGTTCTCGCTCTTGATGCCCTTGTACTTCCAGTGTGCGGCGAGACCCTTCTCGGCGATGGCATCCATGCGCCGTGTGCGTATCTGCACTTCAACCCAGCGCTCCTCGGGGCCGTATACCGTTATATGAAGGCTCTCGTAGCCGTTGCTCTTGGGTATGCTGAGCCAGTCCTTGAGGCGGCCGGGGTTGGGGCGGTACATGTCGGTGACGATAGAGTACGCCAGCCAGCACTCAGGCTTCTCGCGCGCGGGCGGACAGTCGATGACGATGCGGATGGCAAACAGGTCGAAGATGTCGTCGACCGTGTTGTGCTGCTTCTTCATCTTGTTCCATATCGAGTAAATCGACTTTGTGCGTCCCTTTATCTCGAAGTTAAGCCCCTCGGCCTGAAGACGTTCTCTGACCGGGGCTATGAAGTCGGCTATATAC
>JAICZO010000022.1 GCA_029057255.1 Muribaculaceae bacterium
CATAGCCACCGTAGAGCTGGGCAGCCAGAGCTACTCGATGGTGTCGAACGTCTCGGGGCAGACAGCCGGACTCATCGGCATATACCAGCTGCCGGGAGCCAACGCCATGAAAGTGGCCAAGGCCGTCGAGAAACGCCTCTCGGAGCTTGAGGAGTACTTTCCCGAGGGGATACACTACAACATAATCCTCAACACCACCGACTTCGTGTCGGCCTCGATCGACGAAGTGCTGGTCACCTTCCTCGAGACGACGCTCATCGTCATGCTCGTCATACTGCTCTTCCTGCAGAACTGGCGCGCCGTCATAATACCGATGATAACCATCCCCGTGTCGCTGATTGCCACCTTCGCCGTCATGAAAGTGATGGGCTTCACGCTTAACACGCTGACACTCTTCGGCCTCGTGCTTGCCATCGCTATAGTCGTCGACGATGCCATCGTCGTAGTCGAGGACTGCTCGAGGATACTCGGCAAAGGAGGCGTCACGCCCGGGCAGGCCGCGGAGCAGGCTATGGACGAGCTGACAGGGCCTGTCGTAGGCGAAGTCCTGGTGCTGCTGTCGGTGTTCATCCCCACGGCGTTCATCTCCGGCATCACGGGCGAGCTGTACAAACAGTTTGCCCTCACCATCGCCGTGTCGACCGCCTTCTCGGGCTTCAACGCCCTCACCTTCACGCCCGCCATGTGCGCACTCTTCCTCAAGTCCTCGGGCGGCGAGCCGCGCTTCTTCCTCTACCGCTGGTTCAACAAGGCCTTCGCCAAAGTACGCCACGCCTACAACAGCCTGGTAGGACGCATGCTACGCAAGCCCCTGCTCGCACTCATCATCTTCGCCGCCATCTGCGCGGCAGCCTTCATCGGCTTCATGCGGTGGCCCACGAGCTATGTGCCCGAGGAGGACATGGGCTACTTCATGACATCGGTGCAGCTGCCCGCCGGCGCGTCGCTGGAGCGCACCGACAGCATCACCCGCCGCGTCGAGGCCGACATCCTCAGCCTGCCGCAGGTCAAGGACGTCATCGCCGTCAGCGGCAACTCCTTCCTCGCCGGAGGAGCGGGCAGCAACCTCGCGTCGATGTTCGTCGTCCTCAAGCCGTGGAGCGAGCGCAAGGGCAAGGACAACTCCGTCGAGGCCGTCATCGCCAAGGTCGACGAGCTGACAGCGCCCGTCGAAGAGGCCGTCATATTCTCCGTCAACCCGCCCGCCATACCGGGCCTCGGCATGTCGTCGGGCCTGCAGATGCAGATTCTCGACATCAACAACCTCGGTTCCAAAGAGATAGCACAGGTCATCGCCGACATGCAGCGCGCCGCGGCCGACTATCCCGAGCTGAAACAGCTCACATCGCTCTACCAGGGCGAGGTGCCCCAGTACTCCGTGCGCATCGACCGCGACAAGGCCAAACTCTACGGCCTGACGATGGAAAACATATACACCGGACTCTCGGCCTTCATGGGCAGCAACTACGTGAACGACTTCGTGAAGTTCGGCCGCACATATCAGGTGCTCGTCAGCGGCGAGGCATCGTCGAGAGCACACGCCCGCGACGTACTCAGCCTGAGCGTGCGCAACGACAAAGGCGAGATGGTGCCCTACGGCGCCTTCGCCACTGTGGAGGAAGTCCTCGGACAGCCCACCGTAAGCCGATACAACATGTACACGACAGCCTCCGTGACAGGCACCGTGGCGCCGCACGTCAGCTCTTCCGACGGCATAAAAGCTATGGAAGAAATCATAAGCAGGACCGCCGGCAAATCATTCTCCTACGCATGGACCGGCGAAGCCCTGCAGGAGACACAGTCGGGCACGACGATAACGATGACACTGCTCTTCGCCGTCATAATCACCATCCTCGTGCTCGCCGCGCAGTATGAGTCCTGGACCGACCCCGTCGCCGTCGTCATCACGACCCCGACCGCCATACTCGGCACCGTTCTGGGCTGCATATTCCTCAACCAGAGCATAAGCATCTACACCCAGATCGGTATCATACTGCTGCTGGGCATGGCTGCCAAGAACGCCATCCTCATCGTCGAGTACGCCACGGACTACCGCAAGACCGGCGAACCCATACGCACCGCCGCCGAGAACGCCGGCGACGTGCGCCTCCGCCCCATCCTGATGACAGCCCTCGCCTTCGTCTTCGGCGTCATGCCCATGCTCTTCGCCACAGGAGCGGGCGCCGCGAGCCGACTGTCGCTCGGCACGGCAGTAGTATTCGGCATGGCCGTCAACGCCGTGCTCGGCACACTCTTCGTACCCAACTTCTGGGAGCTGCTCCAGCAGTTCCGCGAGAAATATCTCTCGAAGGTCTTCAAGTAGCCGTACGCCGCGGGAACAGCCCCTTGAGTGAAGGATGATATAAATCTCGCGATTTATAGTTATCTTTGCACGAAAAAGAGGAACGCACGCATGGCAGAGCTTAACGAGAACCGCCGAGTATTCAGGTGCAACTATACCGATGCCCCACTCTTCGACCGAATTTCAGTATGGGGCTTGTGCATCGGTGTGGCGGTGGTTTTAGTGCTGAGCATCAGCAATATCACCCCCGTCACGATATTCGCCCTGCTATATATGTTTATCCCGCTTTGGTTCGAGTTCGGAATCTACATGGTGAGAACGAGGAGCTCGCTCGAACTGACCGACGGCGAAATGAATCAGTTCGCCAAAGCCCTGTCAGACAAGTCCGGCAGACCTGTAGGATTGTTATCTCTCAAAAAATGAAAAAAATGGACAGAATATCGGTAGAGGATGTGCTTTTGAGAAATGTAAGGATATTGTCGAAATCGTCTCCTCAGGAAATGAGGATGGTGCCCCGTGGAGAGGGATCTTTCCCGTCGGTTGATGTGTTGAAGGAGATAGTGTC
>JAICZO010000220.1 GCA_029057255.1 Muribaculaceae bacterium
ATACGGGCACGGCGGCAGCCACGGCTGCGGCAATGAGGAGAAACGGTTTCATGACGACACCTTATTGATAAAGGAAGCGGCGGATTGAACGCTTGGGAGTCTTCTCGAACTCTTCGGGCACAATCTCGATGCTCTGCACCTGCTCGTAAGGAGCGACGATGCGGTTGAGGCTCAGACGGTTCTGCTCCATAGCCTCGCGCAGCTGAGTCTCGTCGAGACTGTCGCGCGTCACCTGGTCGCTGTCGGGGTGACAGAGGGCTACGAGGTGTCCGGAGCGCTCGATTACGAGGCACTCGTTGACATAAGGCATGTTGCTCAGCTTTGCCTCAATCTCCTCGGGGTATATGTTCTGGCCGTTAGCCGTCAGAATCATGGTCTTGTATCGTCCGCGGATATTGATGGTGCGGTTGTCCGGCCCTATCCACCCCATGTCGCCGGTATGCAGCCAGCCGTCCTCGTCGAGCACGGCCTCTGTGGCCTCGGGGTTCTTGTAGTAGCCTTTCATGACGTTGAGACCGCGCACCATAATCTCACCCTGCGCGTACTTGCCGTCCTGCGCCATGCCGAGCGTGGTGTCGGCGAGTATCTTGGCCTCCATTATACCCTTGAGGGTACGACCGGCCGAACCGGTTCTGAACCTGCGCCAGGGCGAGTAGCTTATCAGGGGCGCGCATTCGGTCATGCCGTAGCCGACCGTAAAGGGGAATTTGATTTTCGAGAGGAACTCCTCGACTTCGGGGTTGAGCGCGGCGCCGCCGACAATGACTTCCTCGAAGGCGCCACCGAAGGCTTCGACGAGCTTGGTGCGGATAAGGCTGTAGACAGCCTTGTCGAGCATGGGCACGGCGAGCACCCATCGTATGGGCTTCTTGGTGATCTGCGGCACGACGACCTTGCGGTAGATTTTCTCGAGTATCAGAGGCACACAGATTATCAGCGACGGCCTGACCTGACGCATAGCTCTGAGGAGCAGCACAGGCGTGGGCGTCTTGCCGAGCAGCGTTATGTGCGAACCCACGGCGAGCGGCACGAGCATGTCGAACGCGCATCCGTAGGCATGCGCCAGCGGCAGGAATGACAGCACCCTCGAGCCGCAGTAATGAAGGTTGGAGCGGATGCCGAAGACGACATTACCCCTGAGGTTGTCGAGGCTGAGCATCACGCCTTTGGAGAAGCCCGTCGTGCCCGACGTATAGTTTATGACGGCAATGGAGCTGCCGTCATAGGCGCCATACTGTATGTCGGAGGGCTTGAATCCGTCGGGGTAACGCTTGCGGAACTGGCGCGTAAGTCCCTTGACGATAGACTCGTGGCTTGCGGGCGTACGACGGCCGTCGACAGCCATAGGCTTGCGCTCGGCGAGCACGGTGCGGCTGTCAAGCGATATGACAGCACGCACTTCAGGCAGGCTGTCGTAGTCCAGGTCGCCGAAGAGGCCGTCCGACACAAACAGCAGCACCGAGTCGGAGTGGTTTATAATATGTGTTGCATCGGCAGGATTGAAGTCATGCAGGACAGGCACAATCACGGCACCGTATGTTATGGTCGCCATGAATGCTATCACCCAGTTGGGATTGTTCTTGCCGAAAAGAGCGATTTTGTCGCCGGGTCGTACTCCGGCGCACTCGAAGAACAGATGCAGGCGCGCCATACGACGTGCCATGTCGCCGTATGAAATCGTCTTACCGGATATGTAGTCGGTCAGAGCCGGGAGCGAGAAGTGCTCCGCGAAGCTCTGACGGTAGATAGCAAGAAGGTCGGTATACGGCGGCTTGCTGAACGGTTCTTCAAAGTCGTATATCATTTTTCTTTATATGGGTCGAGCGACTTGCGTATGTCTTCGAAAATCTCGTCGACAGAACGGTTGCCGTTGATACTGTGATAGCTGCCGGCAGTCAGGTAGTAGTCTTTCAGAGGAGCGGTCTGCTTGTGGTATACGTCGAGGCGCTTGCGGATAGTGTCGATATTGTCGTCGGAGCGGCCGCTCTGCTTGCCTCTCTCGAGCATACGGCGCACCAGCTCGTCTTCGTTGACTTCAAGGCCTATCACGGCATGAATCACGGTGCCGTATTCACCAAGCATCTTTGAGAGAGCCTCGGCCTGGGCTATCGTGCGGGGGAAACCGTCGAAAATCACGCCCTTGGCAGCCTTCTCGGGATGTTCTTTGAAAATCTCGGAGAGGAGCTCGACAATCAGCTCGTCAGGAATCAGCAGACCCTGTGAGATGTAAGTGTCGGCCACTTTGCCCAGGTGAGTGCCACGCGCAATGTGGTCGCGCAGGAGCTCGCCTGTAGAGATGTGGTGGAGTCCGTACTCCTGAATCATTTTCTCGCTCTGGGTGCCTTTACCGCTGCCGGGGGCACCGAATATCACAATATTCATGTCGGTCAGTAATGTATGCTATGCCACAGCCGGGGCTGTGACCGTTTCTTTTTCGATAAAAAAAACGGCTGTCAGGCGACGATAATTGCTCTCGGGCCGATCAGTCTTCTTTAAGTATATATATGTCGTTAAGGTTGCGGGCCTTGCCGTTGAGGTCGAGACCGTAGCCGATGATAAATTTGGTGGGGATGTTGAAGCCTACATAGTCCGGTGTGACGGGACGTACAAGGGCATCGGGCTTGAACAGCAGTGTCGCCACCTTAATCTCGGCGGGGTTCTTCTCCTTGAGGTCGTTTATCAGGCGGAAGATGGTGTTTCCGGTGTCGACGATATCCTCGACAACGATAAGAGTGCGGCCTTCGATATCCTCGTGCATGCCAAGCACTTCTTTGACGGTGCCTGCCGACTGAGTGCCCTCATAGCTTTTCAGGCGGATGAAGGTAATCTCGGCGTCGATGCTCTCGACGGCGCGGAAGAGATCACTCGCAAAAGGGAATGCTCCGTTAAGCACACACACAAACAAGGGTGTCTTGCCGGCACAGTCGCGCACTATCTCTTTGCCGAGCTCCTCTACGCGTGCGGCAATATCCTGTCTTGATATATAAGGCTCGAAAGTAAGGCCTTCGTAAGTCACTTGCTTCATCTTTCAGTTACAAAAATAAATTGTGCAAAGTTAAAAAATATTTTTTAATGAAGCAAGAGCGAAAGGCGCCCTAAAATCCGTCGCTTGCAAAAAGACAGCTCTCCCGGGCAAATATGCCGCAGGAGAGCACGCTCATGGGAAATATCTTTTAAATATCAGAAAAAGAAGTTCATAGTCTTGGGGTAGAACAACATGGCGGAGCCTGTATCCTGCGCCACCGTCTGGCCGAGCGATGTCGACACGATGGCGAGAGCAAAGCGCAGTGCCGCGCTGGGGCCGTTGCCGGTGACAAGGTCGCCGGTAGCCACCACAGGCACATCACGCATCGTGGCACCGCCCTCCTTGCACGCCGCCTCGAAGCCGGGGTAGCACGTCGCTTCCTTGCCTTCGAGCAGCCCCAGCGGCGCCAGGACAACTCCGGGAGCGGCACAGATGGCAGCAAGCTTGCCTTTGTGTACCTTGAGCAGATCGCAGAGAGCCTCGTCTGCGGCGAGATTTGTCGACCCGGGCATGCCTCCGGGGAGTATCAGCCACTCCGAACCGCCGAAATCGGCTTCTTTGAAAGTGAGGTCGGCTACAACGGGGATGCCATGAGCGCCGACAACCTGTCGGTCTGACGTTATTGATACGGTCTTGATATCCATTCCTGCGCGACGCATCACGTCGACGACAGTCAGAGCTTCGATTTCTTCAAAACCTTCGGCAAGAAAAATAAACGAACGGTGCATAGTAGTTTCTGTGTTTTGTTGCGGGTGTCGGCACCCGTCAGGTGAATAATAGAAGTGGCTGTCGGAGGGCTTGAGCCCCATATGTCTTTATCAACGACAAAGAGCTGGTATTTGTTCGGCGGTGTATGCTATTTTTTTCGTATTTTTGTAAAAAATTTTTTAGGGTATGAGACGTACGTTCATTATCATGTCGCTAATTTCGGCATTATTTTTGACATTTGCAAGCTGTAGCG
>JAICZO010000221.1 GCA_029057255.1 Muribaculaceae bacterium
GATCTACACCGAGTATCCCGACATGAAGGTACCCGTGAAGTTTGTCTTCTCGGAAGAAGGCTCTGAGAGCGTAATCTCGAAACTCACCGTAGCAGAGACCGAAGTACCCGCTACCGAATATCTCGGCAACGACTTCCAGGTGCAGCTCGGCTCTAAGATTGTTATCGAGCTCAACAACACCGACTATGACGTAGAGGAGTTCCTCGTGAACGGTGCCGAAGAGTATGTATACATGCAGTACGAAGGCCAGATCAAGGGTGAGACAACATTCACCATCAAAGCGCACAAGTACGCCGAATTCACCAAGAAAGTCATCGCAGAAGGTACCGAGCACTTCACTTTCTATAAGGGCTACTCCAACTACGGCGGCGAAATCATCCCCCTCAAAGAAGGCGAGAACACCATCACTCTCAACGAAAAGAACTCGACAATCTCTCTCGTGACAGAGGCCGGATACCACCTTACTCTTGTTAAGGACGGCGAGATGGACATCACCGGCGAATTTTCGGAGTACAACAACAGCATCGCTCTCGAATCAACCGGCGACCTCATCATCAAGTGCGAGAAGATTGTGATGGACAAGTCCTTCATCATCTACTTCGACAAGATCGAAGCTGCAAACCAGTACTTCGGCTTCAGCTCTTACAACCGTCAGGACTACTCCAAGTCTGTTAAGGACGGATACAACACTATCGAATACACCAAGGGCTACGACCCCTTCTCGATTTCGTGGTACAAGAATCCTGCCGACGAGCACAACCACCTCTACATCAACGGCGAGAAGCAGACAGGCCTCTATGACCAGGACACCAACTACAGCCTCCCCGTACAGGACGGCGACATCGTGAAAGTATTCCTGGCTTCGACTCCCTCGTTCTTCGACGTGACATTCGACAACCAGGCAACATGCAAGGTAGCCGTATCGCACGACATCATCCTCAGCCACGAAGACCTCTCCAAGCCTCTCAACGTACTTCCCGGCACCCTCATCAAGCTTCCAGCTGAAGAAGGCAAGAAAGTATCTGTCAAGGTTGGCGACGCCGACGCTGTCGAAGTTGAATC
This sequence comes from Muribaculaceae bacterium, assembly GCA_029057255.1. Taxonomy (GTDB): domain Bacteria; phylum Bacteroidota; class Bacteroidia; order Bacteroidales; family Muribaculaceae; genus CAG-873. The sequence continues at coordinate 1,063 of JAICZO010000221.1, forward strand.
GCACGAGTTCACAGTTGACGCAGCCACAAAGGTAAGCATCGAAGACGTCCGCACCTCAGGTGTCGAGAACGTAACTGTTGCCGACGACGCTGACGCCGACGTATACAACCTCCAGGGTATCCGCGTGGCTGACAAGGCCGGCTTCAACAGCCTCCCCGCAGGTATCTACATCGTAAATGGCACTAAAGTCATCAAAAAATAAAACCTGAAACAATCTATTGGTTATGAGACTCCTTACCCGTGGTGGGCCGGGAGTCTCATTTTTAGAGATAACTCATACCGCTCTTCAAGTTCAATATATTTTAATCTAATTATCAATCATTAAATAAAATGAAATTCACTAACACTTTACTTGCAATTGTCATTGCAGGCAGTGCGGCAGCTCAGGGTACTGTTGACCTCGAGAGCCGCGCAAGGCTGTGGCGCTCGCAGGCCGGCATTACCGGCGTCGAGAGCCTCGCACTCCCGCCTCAGGCACGTCGTGCCACAGCCGCGGCCGCTGAACAAAGCATGTGCTACGGCTTCATATGCCTCGCTCCCGGCACATCCGACGATGTTCTCACCGACATGGGCGTCGAGGTATTCAGTCGCCGCGGAAACATCGTGGTCGCCGGCTTTCAAGCTTCAGAGCTTGACCGCATCGCCTCGACCGAAGGCGTCGAGCGCGTTCAGCTCGGCCGACAGCTTGACACCAAGCTCAACAAAGCCCGCGAGGCGACAGGCGTCGACAAGATACACGCCGGCACAGACCTGCCCCGCGCATACACCGGCAAAGGCGTCGTCTGCGGCATCGTGGACGGCGGCATCGACCCCAACCATATCAACTTCAACGACGCCGACGGCAACTACCGCGTACAGCAGCTCGCGGTCCGACTCCTCAACGACGCCGGCACGGCGATGCGCCCCTCG
>JAICZO010000222.1 GCA_029057255.1 Muribaculaceae bacterium
AGAAGCCTTCCATGCAGAACACCGTGTCGTCGCGCAGCGCTTTCCGTCTACATTCCGATATCTGCAGGCGCGTTTCATCGTCGGGCATGGGGCTGCCGCCTTTCTTTTCGGGGCTGTCGACGGCTTTATATTCGGTTTGTTCGGATGACATGATTTCGATGTTGCGGTCGAAGAGATACCTGTTTTTCAGCCGTAGGCTTCTGTTCTGCAACATCAGAATCACGAGCATCACAGTCAGTACAATCAGTGCCGATGTGGTGATGATGATTATCTTTATACGCATCTTTTGCTCAATACGGATGCGATTTATGCGTTTCTCGAGCTTGTCGGTTTCGTGGAACAGCTCCAGGTCGTGTATGTTGCCGAATTCACGCGCGTTAAATATCGAATCATGCAGCTCGAGATGCTTGAAGCGGTATTTGTCGGCGAGTTCTTTGTTGCCTGTTGCAGAATAGAGGTCGCTCAGGTTGGAGTAGGCTTTTATCAACAGCTCGGTAAAGACATTGTCTTCGGCAATTTGCTCGGCCCGGCGCAGATAAAACTCGGCGGAGTCGGTCTGTCCGGCAGACAGGTATTTTTTGCCTAAGGCTGAATATGATGCAAAACACTCTCTATTGGGCAGGAGCAGGCTTTGTGCGGAGTCGAGGCTTGCCTTGAGCATGGTTATGGCCATAGCATCCTCACCGTCAAGGCTGTAGATTTTAGCATCAGAGTAGCAGTGAGCCAGAGGCCGGGCTTTATCGTCGGCGTTGTGCGGCGCTTTCTCTCTGAACACTCTGATAATGCTGCGTATGGTGTCGTCGGGCATAATTGAGTTGTCAATGTCGGATGTGAGCATGTTTATCAGAGAGGCCGAGGCCATGTAGCTGTTGCCGGAGCTGATTGCGGAGTCGAACACGCGCCTGAGGCATAGGTATGCTCTGTCGCGGTCGCCATAGTATAGATAGATGGCAGCCAGATTGAGATTACCCCGAGAGTCGGGACGTCCTTCAAGCTCTGTCGCGGTAAGGAAGTTGGAGTAAGCCGCCGCATAGTTTGCATTCAGGAAGTTGAGTACCCCAAGACTCAGACGGGCTCTTATGGCATATTCTTTTT
>JAICZO010000223.1 GCA_029057255.1 Muribaculaceae bacterium
ACTACCACAAAGTACGTATCAACTACTACCCCCCCCGCAACGACAACAAAGAAGGCTGGGACAACATCGACATCTTCGGCTGGATGGGCTACCCCATGCAGATCAAGATCGACTTCCTCTGCCGCGACTCAATCCTCGCAGCACCCCTCTGCCTTGACCTCGTGCTCCTGAGCGACCTCGCAGCACGCGCCGGCCGCTACGGCATCCAGCGCTTCCTCAGCTTCTTCCTCAAGAGCCCCATGCACGACTACACACAGGACGAAGTGCCCGTAAACCACCTCTTCCAGCAGTATGTCATGCTCAAGAACGCTATCCGTGAAATGGGAGGCTACAAAGCCGACGAACTCATCGACTGACGCACCCCTCTCATAACCATAACACAGCAAAGGCCCGCCATCACAACGATGCGGGCCTTTGTCATATCATAACCAACCGGAATCAGCGCACAGCAATCTTCTCGATACGACGCTGATGGCGGCCACCCTCGAAATCAGTACCCAAGAAAACATCCACAAGCTCAAGAGCAAGCTCAGGAGCGATAAAACGAGCCGGCAGCACAAGCACATTAGCATCATTGTGCGCACGAGCCAGACGAGCAAGCTCAGGCTCCCAGCACAAAGCCGCACGGATACCCTGATGCTTATTCAAAGTCATGCCGATACCATTGCCCGAACCGCAGATAGCGATACCCGGGCAGCAGCGGCCCGACTCAACAGCGACCGCACACGGATGCGCGAAATCAGCATAATCACAACTATCGGCACTGAAAGTACCGAAATCCTCATAAGGTACACCCTTAGCCTGGAGATAACCCTCCACAATAGACTTGAGTTCAAACCCGGCATGATCGCTGCATAGACCCACCGGCACATTTTCCTTTAAAATACTCATACTCTGTATATTGTAAGACACTCAGACAGCTGCATACACAGCCATCGCATAAATATCAACAAAAATAAGAAAAAAAATCTCCAAAAAAGCGCGCAACTTAAAAAAAAATAACTAACTTTGCAGAGCAAAAGCCCAGGTGGCGGAATGGTAGACGCGCTCGTTTCAGGTGCGAGTGCTGCGAGGCGTGCAGGTTCGAGTCCT
>JAICZO010000224.1 GCA_029057255.1 Muribaculaceae bacterium
GGTTATGATGGCTCCATGCTTGGGCGATTTGAAGTTGGTTGCTTTCATCGCTCCTTCGTTGAAGCGGCCGAGGTTGGTGAAGGTCTTGAAGTCGGTTGTCTCTGCGAAGCCGAAGTTGTGCGGGTTTATGCCAAAGATGTCGTACATGACGATGTAGCTGCCGGTGGAGGGACGACGCCATACGTTGGGCGCCTCGCAGGAGGCCTGCTCAAAGTCGACCCACTCGTCGCGGTATTCCCACGGCCCTGTTATGTGGTCGGAGAATGCCATCTTTATTCCGCTCGGGCCGTCCTGTGCGACGTATGTGAGACACCAGCGTCCGTCGGGCGTTGCCGTTATGTCGGCGTCGAGTACCTGTATGGCCGGGTCGGGGTACTCGAAGAGTATCTTCGGCTCGGTCACGAGGCGCGTAAAGCCGTCGTCGGTGTAGGCGTAGTAGAGCTTTGAGCGTCCGTTGCCGATGCGCATCGTGAAGTATATCATCATCTTTCCTGTCTCGGGGTCGTATGTTGTCTCGGGCGCCCACGCACAGCCTATGTTGCCGAAGCGCTCGGGGAAGAGGCGGTCGATGCGAAGGTTGGTGCGGCTCCAGTTTATAAGGTCATGTGATTTCATCAGGACGAGGCCGCGGTTGTTGCCCCACCCGTACTGGTCGCCGGGTCGCTCCCACTCTGTCGTGCGCAGTCCTTCGCGCTGTGCGAAGATGTGCAGGTCTGTCATGGCAAGATAGAAGGCTCCGTCGGGACCGCGTGATATATGGGGGTCACGTATGCCCTGCTGCTCTGCTATCGTGTCGCCTGCAATCACGGGGTGGCCGTCGTTGACTGCCGTGAAGCTGTAGCCGTCGTCGCTGGTGGCCATGAAGAGGTCGTGGGTGGGGTCGGTGAAGAACACCATGAGGTATGCGTCGTCGGTGGCTCCTGCGGCTATTGTGGCGGCGAGGAAGAGTGAGGCTGCTGTTTTGCGGTAATTCATCGTATATCGGTTTATGCGTACAAAGGTAGCGATTTTGTCGCAGTTTTTCGTATTTTTGCACATTATTATATAACCCGTTACCATGAAAAGAAACATTATCATAGCCTGCATGGCAGTTTCGGCCGTATGCGCCGGGGCGATGGAGAGCAGGCAGATCGACGATGACTGGCTTTTCAGTCTCGACGGCGGCCCGTGGCAGTGTGTCGATCTGCCTCATGACTGGAGTATTACTTTCGACTTCGACAGCATCGCGACGGCGGGCAACGACGGCGGGTATCTTCGAACGGGCAAAGGTGTATACCGCAAGACTTTACGGTTTTCGCAGAAAGAAGCGGCCGGACGCCACAAGTTGTATCTCGAGGGTGTGTACATGAACTCAACGACTATCGTCAACGGCGATACTGTCGGCTTCAGGCCTTACGGCTATTCCTCGATGATATATGACATCAGCGACCGGCTGCGGCCCGGCGACAACACTATCGAAATCATCGCCGACAACAGCCGTCAGAAGAATTGCCGCTGGTACTCCGGCTCGGGCATATACCGCCATGTCAGGCTGTTAAGCTCCGGTCCGGTCTACGTTTCGCCCTGGTCGGTGGCTGTGACAAGCTCGGACATCAGCGAGGAGTCGGCCACTGTGACTGTCCGCGGAGAGATCGACAACACGCTCTCAAGGGAATGCAAGGCGGATGTCTGCATCGACATCCTGCGTGCAGGCAAGCCTGTTGCATCGAAGACTGTCGCAATCAACGCCAGCGCAGCAGGCACGCGAGCCTTCGAGGCCGTGATGACTGTCCCCTCCCCTGCTCTGTGGAGTCCTGACAGCCCCGCGCTCTATGAGGCGGTCATAAGCGTCAGAAGCGGAGGCGAAACTGTCGACACTGCAAAAGAGACCTTCGGCATACGCGACTTCGCCTTCGATGCCGAGGGCGGACTCCGCCTCAACGGCAAGAGCATCGTGCTCAACGGCGGCTGCGTGCACCACGACAACGGTATGCTCGGTGCCGCAAGCTTCGATGCAGCCGAGGCGCGCAAGGTCAGGCTGATGAAGGATGCCGGGTTCAATGCCGTCCGCACGAGCCACAACCCGCCCTCAACGGCTTTCCTTGACGAGTGCGACCGCCAGGGGCTGATTGTCATCGACGAGTCCTTTGACGGCTGGCGCGACAAGAAGACGGAGTACGACTACGCCCGCGACTTCGACTCGGAGTGGCGACGCGACATAGTGTCGATGGTGCTGCGCGACCGCAACCACCCCTCGGTCTTCTGCTGGAGCATCGGCAACGAAGTCATGGAGCGCAAGAAGCTTGAGGTTGTCACGACCGCCCGCAAGCTTGCATCGCTGTGCCGCAGCCTCGACCCCTCGCGCCCCGTCACATCGGCGCTGGCGTCATGGGACAGCGACTGGGAGATATACGACCCGCTGGCGGCCGAGCATGAAATCGTCGGCTACAACTATATGATACACAAGTCGGAAGGCGACCACGAGCGCGTGCCCGACCGCGTCATGTGGCAGACCGAGAGCTACCCGCGCGATGCTGCCGCCAACCGCCGTAAAGTCGTAGAGAACCCCTACATCATAGGCGACTTCGTCTGGACCGCCATCGACTATCTCGGTGAGTCGGGCATAGGGCGCTACTTCTACGAGGGGCAGACCGAGGGCGAGCATTTTCAGCGCGACCAGTGGCCGTGGCACGGCGCCTACTGCGGCGACATTGACATTACAGGCCTTCGCAAACCGATATCCCACTACAGGGAGGCCTTGTACTCCGCGGCGCCGTCGCTCTTCATCGCCGTGCGCGAGCCCGACGGATACTATGGCAGGATACGCGAGACCCAGTGGGGTGTCTATCCCACATGGGAGTCATGGACATGGCCCGGGCACGAGGGGCGCGACATCGAAGTCGAAGTCATCAGCCGCTACCCGCGCGTCGCTCTGTATGTCAACGGGCGGCCGGCCGGCGAGTCTGCCATGGGCGAGGAGAATGACTTCCGGACCCTCTTCCGTGTCCCCTACGAGGCCGGAGAAGTCAGAGC
>JAICZO010000225.1 GCA_029057255.1 Muribaculaceae bacterium
GCACGGAATGTTGCCGTGAGGATGTACTTGGAGTCGAAGTCATAGTTCAGACGGCCGAAGAACGAGAGCAGGCGGTCGTCGTCGTTGAAGTAAGAGTTGGCCTGCGACGGTGTGCCGATCTGCATGTCGTCGAGGATGAAGTCGTCGGTCGGCAGGTCGCGGACGCCGGTCTCGACATAGCGGTTCCAGCGCTGCACATACTCCTGACCGAGCTGGAAGACCACGTGATGTTTCTTCTGCACTCGCTTGTCGTAGGTGAGGACGTTCGATGTCGAGAACGAGCCCACTTCGGTCTTGCGGACGCTGCCGTAGATACCGCTGCGTCGGCCGAGGATAGAGTTGGGTCCGTAGAAGAGCGTGCGGCTCGTATTCTGGTAGCGGGTACCGTTGGTGGAGCGGAAGGTCCAGCCGCGGCCGAGCTTGAATGTGAGTGTAGCCACAGCCTGGATGGTGCGTATCTTGCGGTCGTCCTTCTCGTCGCCGGCAGCACGCACGGGGTTGACGAGAGTGTTGCCCGAGTCATCCTGGAGGATGGGGTCATCGTAGAGAAGGAGCTCGGAGTCCTCGCCGCGGATACCGATTGTGGGACGGTAGGCGAGAATCTGCGCGAGTTTGTTGAAGCGGGCGTCGACGTTCGAGCCGCCGGTGTTGGTACCGTTGCCTGCCACGCCTGCACCCGAGATCGACTGCACGTCATAGCTGATGCGGCCGTTGACGCTCAGGCGCTTGTTGATTTCGGAGCGGATGTTGGCCGAGATAGAGTGCTTGTCCGAGCCGGAGTGTATCATGGCACCCTCGTCGTTGTAGTAGCCATACGACATGTAGTAGTTGAGCTTCTTGGAGCCGCCGCTGACAGTCAGTCGGTAGCTCTGAGCTATTGTCGTGCGACCCATAGTGCGGTCGAGCCAGTCTATGCCGGGGCGGTTGCCGTAGTTGGTCATGATGTCGGCAAAGCCGCCGTAGCGCTGCTGCCATGCGTTCATGCCGCCGTCTTCGGGCGAAGTCGAGAGGCGGCCGATGGTGCGCTCGTAGTCGGCGAGGACGAACTCGGCGGTCGACAGCTCCTGCAGGCGGTTGGCGAGGCGTCGCCAGCCCACGTAAGCGTCGAAGTTGACCGAAGCCTTGCCGTCGGAGTCAGCGCCGCTCTTGGTAGTGATGAGCACGACGCCGTTTGCACCGCGGGCACCGTAGATAGCGGTAGCCGAAGCGTCCTTGAGCACGTCGATGCTCTCGAGGTCATTAGGGTTGATATTGCTCATGCCGTCTTCGTTGGGCACACCGTCGATGATGTAGAGGGG
>JAICZO010000226.1 GCA_029057255.1 Muribaculaceae bacterium
TGAGCCTCTTGTCGGATTCGAACCAACGACCCCGAGATTACAAATCACGTGCTCTGGCCAACTGAGCTAAAGAGGCGGTTTTCAATTTTCTCTTGCAGCGGGGAGAGCCTTTGTCATTTCCCGTTTGCGGTTGCAAAGTTACGCAACATTTTTCAATCTCCAAATTTTTTTCGGGATTTTTTTCAAAGAATTTTTACCCCTCCACATTATACGTCTGATTTTCTGCACGTTGACCTTGAAAATATTTTTCACTCTCGGGATTGCCCGTTTTTTGCCACCTTCCGGTGTCGCGCGTACATATATTAAAGCGGATTTTTTTGGCTGCCGACACAATAAAGAGCATGCCCTGCGAGTTTATATATAGATATGGGTACAAAGAATACGATTGACATGCTCAACGGGCCTCTGGCAAGGCCTATGTTGATGTTTGCACTGCCGCTTATCGCCAGCGGCGTACTTCAGCAGTCTTTCAACTCTGTCGACGTCGCCGTCGTCGGCCGTTTTGCCGGCAGCGACGCTCTTGCCGCCGTGGGCAGCAACGGCCCTGTGATAGGACTGCTTATAAATATGTTCCTCGGCCTGTCGGTCGGCGTGAACGTTGTCATTGCCAATTATATCGGACAGCGCAACAGCCGCGGTGTCCGCGCCGCCGTATCGGCAGCGGCTGTCATGGCGGTGCTCAGCGGCGTGATAATGCTGGTGACATCGCAGATTGTCGCCCGCCCGCTTCTGACAGCTCTCGACACTCCTGCAAGCTGCCTCGACCAGGCGGTGGAGTATCTGCGCATCTACTCGGTGGGCATGCCGTTCATGATAATATACAACTTCGGCGCGGCGATACTCCGCAGCGTCGGCGACACCCGGCGCCCGTTCTACTGCCTGGTAGCGTCGGGCATCATCAACGTCGTCCTCAACCTCATCTTCGTGATAGGCTTCGGCATGGGTGTGGCGGGCGTTGCGTGGGCAACGGTATTCGCCAATCTCGCCAATGCCGTGATAGTGGTATACCTGCTTGCGCGCGAGCAGGGCGACATCAGGCTTGACCTGCGGTCGATTACCCCCGACATGCAGCAGATGTCGAAGATTATACGCGTGGGATTCCCCGCCGGACTGCAGAGCACCGTGTTCTCGATATCGAACGTCTTCATCCTGTCCTCCATCAACAGCTTCGGCTCGGCGGCGGCAGCAGGCTCGGCGGCAGCCATCAACTACGAGATGTACTGCTACTTTGTCATCAACGCCTTCGCCCAGACGGCCGTGGCATTCATCAGCCAGAACTACGGCGCCGGTCAGCTCGACCGATGCCGCAGAGCCTTGCGGATAAGCCTCGTCTACAGCGTGTCGACGTCAATCTTCCTCAACTGCCTGATAACGTTCAACAGCGGGCTGTTCCTGTCGCCGTTCACCACCGACCCCGAGGTGCTCTACTTCGCTGCCGAGCGCGTCACCACCGCCCTGCTCTTCCAGTGGGTAGCATGCTACTACGAGATGGCAGGCTCGGCCATGCGCGGCCTCGGCTACTCGATGACACCGGCCATCATAACCATCTTCGGCACCTGCGTGCTGCGTCTGTTCTGGGTGGGATTCTTCCCTGCCGACGGCAGCTTCGCGGCGCTGCTTGCCGTCTACCCCGTGTCGTGGCTGCTGACCGACGTGGCGATGATGGCCGCCCTGGCGCGCATACGCCGCAGACTGCCCCGCGCGGCCGAAGCATCGGAGGCCGCCTCGCCGACAGCCGCGGCAAATGCCTGAGAGATTTGCACAGTACGACAAAAATTACTACTTTTGCACTCTCCAAAGGCAAATAAAGAAAAATATACGTATATAAACTCTTATGGCAACTACAGCTGATTTTAAAAACGGTATGTGCCTCGACATCGACGGCAACTACTTCTTCATCGTAGAATTCCTCCACGTTAAACCCGGCAAAGGCCCCGCTTTCGTTCGCACCAAGCTCCGCAACGTAAAGACCGGCCGCATCTTCGAAAAGACCTGGAACTCCGGCGTCAAGGTTGAGGAAGTACGCATCGAGCGTCGTCCCTACCAGTTCCTCTACAAAGACGACATGGGCTACAACTTCATGCACACCGAGACTTTCGAGCAGGTGGCAATCCCCGGCGAAAGCATCGAAGGCGTAGAGTTCCTCAAGGAAGGTGACATCTGCGAAGCTATGGTACACGCAGCTTCGGAGACCATCCTCACTTGCGAGATGCCCACCAGCGTCGTGCTCGAAATCACATACACCGAGCCCGGCATCAAGGGTGACACCGCTACAAACACCCTCAAGCCCGCTACAGTAGAGACCGGCGCCGAAGTACGCGTGCCCCTCTTCTGCAACACCGGCGACAAGGTGCGTATCGACACCCGCAACGGTTCGTACGTAGAGCGCGTCAAGGCCTAAGGCCAATTCCGACACAAAGAATCAGAAGACGGTTTCTGCGGCATCTGCCGGCAGAGCCGTCTTTTTTTCATGCCGTCAGCAAATTAAATTTTGACATCCGGGCAATTATCACTACCTTTGCCCGCGATAAATACATTTTTTAGGGGTGCGAGGCCGACGCCGCAGCGCAGACGCCAAGCTGAGATCATACCCTCTGAACCTGATCCGGGTAATACCGGCGTAGAGAAAAAAAACATGAACAAGCAAACGCTTACCGCGGCTGCATGCCTGTGCGCCGCATTGTACGCGCAGCCTGCGGAGACATCCGACACTATATCGCTGCGCGAAGTAGAAGTAGTCAGCAACCGAGCCTCCGAGAAGACTCCCGTGGCTTTTACTGACATTAACCGTAAACAAATCGAGAAAGTCAACACCGGCCGCGACGTGCCCTTCCTGCTGTCGATGGCGCCGTCGGTTGTGTTCACATCCGATGCCGGAGCCGGCGTGGGATACAGCTCGATGAGTGTGCGCGGCACCGACGCGACCCGCATCAACGTCACCATCAACGGCGTGCCGGTCAACGACGCCGAGAGCCACCGCGTCTACTGGGTGAACATGCCCGACCTTGCCTCGTCGCTCCGCGACATACAGATACAGCGTGGCGCAGGCACGAGCACCAACGGTGCAGGCGCATTCGGCGCATCGGTCAACATGCTCACATCGGCACCGAGCACCGACCCCTACGCCACCGTGTCGGCATCATACGGCTCCTACAACACTCATAAAGAGACCATAACGGCCGGAACAGGACTGCTCGGCGACCACTGGACGGCCGAGGCCCGCATCAGCAACATCGGCTCTGACGGATACATCGACCGCGCCACCAGCAACCTGTGGAGCTACCTCGGACAAGTCGCCTATCAGAACGGCGGCACAACCCTGAGGCTCATAGCATTCGGCGGCAAAGAGGAGACATACATGGCATGGGACTATGCCTCGAAAGAGGAGATGGAAAAATACGGCCGCCGCTACAACCCCTGCGGTAAGTATACCGACTCCGACGGCAAGACGGCATTCTACCCCGACCAGAAGGACAACTACATCCAGCACAACGCCCAGCTCCACTTCGGGCAGGCCATCGGCGACCGCTGGCGCCTCAACGCCGCGCTTCACTACACGTCGGGCCGCGGCTACTACCGCCAGTACAAGACCGACCGCACCCTCTCCGAGTACGGCCTGGCGCCATTCTTCGACGCCGAGGGCACAAAGGTCAAGAAAAGCGACCTGATACGCCTCAAGCATGACAACAATGACTTCGGCGGCGGCTCTCTTGCGGCCAACTACAGCTACGGAAGGCTCGACATCACCCTCGGCGCAGCGGCAAACAACTACAGCGCCGACCACTTCGGGCAGGTCGAGTGGGTGCGCAACTATATCGGCGCGCTCGACCCGCAGCAGCAGTACTACGACAACACGAGCAACAAGTTCGACTTCAACACTTTCGCCCGCGCCAACGTCGACATCGACCGCCACTTCTCGGCCTTCGCCGACATGCAGTACCGCCACATAAACTACCGCCTCGACGGCAGCAACGACAACTACGACTACGCGGCCGACGGCATGCAGGACATGAACTACCGCGAGCGCTACAACTTCTTCAACCCCAAGGCCGGTGTCAGCTACTATGACGGCCGCCACAGCCGCGCCTTCGCATCGTGGAGCGTGGCGCACAAAGAGCCCACGCGCTCCAACTTCACCGACGGCGACCCCGCGCACAAGCCCACGGCCGAGCGCCTCTTCGACTACGAGCTGGGCTACACCTTCTCGCACCGCATTTTCTCGGTCGGCGTCAACCTGTACTATATGGACTATAAGGACCAGCTCGTACTCACCGGACAACTCTCCGACACCGGCAACCCGCTGAGCGTCAACGTGCCCCACAGCTACCGCACGGGCATCGAGCTACAGGGCGCGCTGAAGCCATGCCGATGGTTCGACTGGCAGCTCAACGCCACCCTGTCGCGCAACCGCATCAAAGACTTCACCGAGTATATCTACGAGGACGGATGGACAAATCCCATCTCGCGGTACGTAGGCTCGACACCTATCGCCTTCTCGCCGTCGTTCATCCTCAACAACGCCTTCAACTTCAGCGTCGCCGGATTCGACGCCTCGCTGCAGAGCCACTACGTCAGCAAGCAGTACATGACCAACGCGCACTGCGAGGAGGACGTCCTCGACGCATACTTCGTCACCGACCTCTTCGCCGGGTATACCTTCCGCAACTTCATCGGTCTCAAGGAGCTGCGCGTAGGCATCAACGTCAACAACCTCTTCAACGAGAAGTATGAGAGCAACGGCTATGCAGGTGCCGGATACTACACCGACAAGGCGGGCGAAAAAGTGATATACCGCTACGCCGGATATGCCGCGCAGGCTCCCACAAACGTCCTGGCCACAATAACACTCAAGCTATGAGCTTCGACACCATACTCGAAATCACGGGCTTCACTATCGGCCTTATATATCTCTACTACGAGTACCACGCCAACTCAAAGATGTGGATCGCAGGGCTGGTGATGCCCATGATATCGATGTGGGTATACTACTCCAAGGGGCTGTACGCCGACTTCGCCATGAACATCTACTATCTCGTCATGGCAGTCTACGGCTACGTCGCATGGACATTCAGCTTCAGGCGACGCCAAAAAGAGAACCGCCCCGTCAGCCATATAGCGCCCCGTGCCCTGCTGGGCACGGCGGCGGTATTCGCGGCCGTCTACGCGGCGCTGGTGACATGGCTTATATTCCTGACCGACAGCAACGTGCCGTGGCTCGACGGCTTCACGACAGCCATGAGCATCATAGGCACATGGATGCTCGCACGCAAATACATCGAGCAGTGGATAGCGTGGATACTTGTCGACATCGTATGCGTCGGCCTCTATATCTACAAAGGCATATACTTCTACTCGGCCCTGTACGCCGCCTATACCGTGGTGGCCGTCTTCGGCTACCTCAAGTGGCGCAGGCTTATGGCCGGGCAGGCGGCATAATCAGATGAGCTCGCAGATGAGCGTCGCCGATGTGGCGTCGAGCACGCGCACGCGCACCGTCTGCCCCACCTTCGCCTCGCCGCGGGGG
>JAICZO010000227.1 GCA_029057255.1 Muribaculaceae bacterium
GGTATGCTCTGTTATGGAGATTCCCGAAGGCTGGGAAGGCATCGACGCCGGCCCCGAGACCCGCAAGCTCTTCGCCAACACTATCCGCGGCTCCAAGACTATCCTCTGGAACGGCCCCGCAGGTGTGTTCGAGTTCGACAACTTCGCTGCCGGCAGCCGCGCTATCGCTGACGCTGTCGTTGAAGCTACCAAGGATGGTGCTTTCTCGCTCGTGGGCGGCGGCGACTCTGTCGCTTGCGTCAACAAGTTCGGCCTCGCCGACGAAGTATCGTATGTATCGACCGGTGGCGGCGCCCTTCTCGAGGCTATCGAAGGCAAGGTACTCCCCGGCGTTGCTGCCATCGAAGGCTGATAACCGCCTTCTGACGGCTATACCGATATAATAAGCTGTGAGCGCGTGCGACAGACCCCGATCTATCGCACGCGCTCCTCGTTTAACGAACAAGCGGGCTCCGCGCCCGTTATCTATATATGACAACGGATTTTTTCGCATGGGTCAACGCGCATCTCAATGACGACCCGGCCAGACTGAGGCTTAAATACAGCCGTGGCGGCGACGGCTCTGTCGACTATGCCGCCGCTATCACACAGATCGAATGCCGACGACGCTTCGCCCGGAAGTTCGCCGACACTCTTGCGGCGTGCCCCGACTTCTACTTCCCGTCGGTGCTGGCAGGCGAGCAGGCCACATCCGACACGCTCGCTCTCTTCCACTCGTCATATGTGGCCGAGGGCTGCACCGCCGTCGACCTCACAGCCGGGCTGGGCATCGACGCGCTCTACAGCGCCCGCCGCGCCTCGTCGCTGACGGCTGTCGAGCGCGACGCCGACAAGGTGGAGGCTCTCAGACATAATGCCGCCGCGCTCAAGGCCGACAATATCGAAGCTGTACACGGCGACTGCATCGAGTTCATCGACAGGTGTCTTGCCGAGGGTCGGCACTTCACGACCGCCTTCATCGACCCGGCACGTCGCGCTGCCGACGGCAGCCGTGTCTTCGCCCTGGCCGACTGCGGGCCTGATGTGACGGCTCTCGCCGACAAGCTGTCGAAGTTATGCGACATACTGCTCGTCAAGGTATCGCCGATGCTCGACATCAGCCATACCATAGCTTCGCTCAGGCCGGCACCCGTGTCCATCATGGCCATAGGCACAGCCGGCGACTGCAAGGAGCTGTTCGCGATAGTCGACTTCCGCAATCCGGCGGCGGAGACTATGGTCGAGGCGGTCACTCTCGGAGCGGGCGAGACCCTGACTTTCGCCTACCGCATGTCGCAGGAGCATGAATGTCCCATGCCGCCACTTACGGGCGAACTCGCTCCCGGCGACTACGTATACGAGCCCTACCCCGCCCTGATGAAGTGCGGAGCCTTCCGACTCCCGGCGCAGCGCTACGGCCTGTCGGTCTTCCATGCCAACACCCGCCTGTTTACCTCCCGCGAGCCTGTCGACGGTTTTCCCGGGCGACGCTACACCGTCGTCGAAGTGCTGCCGTATGCCTCGCGCGTCATCAAGCGCTTTGCGGCAAAGTATCCGGCCATCAACGTAGCCACGCGCAACTTCGGCATCAGCGCCGACGCCCTCAAAGCCAAGCTGCGCGTAAAGGACGGCGGCGACATGCGCCTCTTCGGAGTCACCGACAGCGCCGGCGAAAGGCTGCTCGTTGTCTGCAAGCCCTGAGACCGGATTTGCAATTAATCCTCACAACACTACTTAGTCTAACGCCCGAGGTGGTCAGCGACAAGGACTACCTCAGAGCCACCGCCGACACAGAATAGATTTATCGAAATGAATATACTCGAAGCAATACGCTCCCGCAGGTCTGTGCGCAACTACGACGGCCGCGACCTCTCGCCGGCTATGCGCGCCGCGCTCAACGACGCCATCATCAACTCGTCCGACCCCTTTGGCGGTAAAGTGACGGTGAGGCTGAAAGACTTCAGCATGGCCGACGGATTCCGCCCCGGCACCTACGGCATGATCAACGGCGCCCGCGCATTCTTCCTGCTGTACTACGCCGACGACGATGCCGCGGCGCTGTCGGCAGGCTTCCGCTTTGAGCAGACGGTGCTGCGGGCACAGTCGCTCGGCCTGGGCACATGCTGGATTGCCGGCACCTTCCGCGGGACAGACTTCGACCGCGACGCAGCACTCCCCGACGGCAGCCGACTGAGAGCCGTCTGTCCTGTCGGCCACGCCGTCAGCGAGTCGTTCAAAGGCCGCATAGCCCGCATGGCTCTCGGCAGCGACCGTCGCAAGCCATTCGACAAGATGTTCTTCTGCGACGATTTCGGACACTCCGTCCCGGCCGACAACCGCTTCCACGAGGCGCTCGGCATGATGCGCCTCGCCCCCTCGTCGAGGAACTCGCAGCCGTGGCGCGCCCTCGTCCGGGGCAACACTGTACACTTCTACTGCATGCGCAAAGGCAAGTTCTCGGTGCTCGACTGCGGCATCGGACTGTGCCACTTCTATCTCACCGAGAGATTCTACGGCCACGACGGCAGCTTTGAAAGAGACGACAGCGCACCCGCCGCTCCTGACGGCTCGGAGTACCTCATATCCTACAAGGCGTAAGGGCGGAGAACAGACACCACACACATCTTAAAAAACGCTAAAAAGCAGAGCGGCATTTTGCCTGCTCGGCAATAAACGTTAATTTTGCACGATTTTAGGCTTGCTGTGCTCATACAGCACGCCCGTTTTCGTTTATTTATACTGATGGCAGACAAGAAATCACGGCGTATTTCCACATTAGGTTCACGGGCCACTTCACTGGTCAGTGTCGCACTCGTACTGGTCCTCCTCGGGCTGGCAGCACTGATGACAATGGCAGGCAAGAGTCTGACCGATGAACTGCGCCGCAACCTCGGGTTCATCGTCAAGATGGAGCGGCAGTGCCCCGAGCAGGCCATAAACGCCATGAAGCAGGCTCTACTTGCCAGCCCCGCCGTCGATATGCTCACCTACTCGTCGGCCGACGACATCATGGCGCAGGAGAGCGAGTTCCTCGGCGACGACATAGGCTCGATGCTCGACGCCAACCCCTACTCTCCCGAGTTCGACATCAAGGTGCGCCCCGACTATGCCGCCCCCGACAGCATTGCCATGCTCACCGAGCGCTTCGCATCGCTCGACGGCGTGGCCGAAGTTGTCACCGAGAGCGCCGTCATCGAGGGTGTAGACAGCACCCTTCGACGCGTGTCGTCGGTGCTGCTGATAGTGGCGGCAATACTGCTTATCGTCTCCGTCACGCTGATAAACAATACTATAAGCCTTTCGATATATGCCCGCCGCTTCGTCATCCACACGATGAAGCTCGTCGGCGCCACCCGCGGCTTCATCCGCCGGCCCTTCCTGCGCGCCTCCGCCCTCAGCGGACTGCTGTCAGGCCTTGTCGCGTCGGCGGTCATCACGGCACTGAGAGTCTACGCCCCGACCGTCGACCCGATGCTCGACGGCGCCCTGCCGTGGAC
>JAICZO010000228.1 GCA_029057255.1 Muribaculaceae bacterium
CCCCTATTCTATCCGTTGAACTACCAGGGCGGAAAATTTGTATGTCGAGAGCGATATTAAAAAAGAATGAGAAACGAAATCCGAAGATTAACATTTCTCATTCTCCTCTCTCCTCTGCGGTGCGGACGGGACTCGAACCCGCGACCTCCGGCGTGACAGGCCGGCATTCTAACCGACTGAACTACCGCACCAATGCTCTGTTTTTCAAGCTTTTCAGCTCTCCGAACATCTCTGCTTTCGCAGGAGAGGCATCAGCTCTTTTGCTTTTGCGATGCAAAGTTACGACCAGTTTTTCATTCCTCCAAATTTTTTGGCAAGAAATTTTCAAAAAAATTGAAAATAGGTGTAAAAGGATAATATATTCGCAATAAAGTAGGCTTAATCGGCCATCGAACGGAGTATTTCGAGGCTTTTTAGTGAGCCGAGGCTTGTGAGGTGGATTGAATAATAACGCAGAATTTTGTCGAGTGCGAGCTTGCGGGCGTGCCGATCGAGCGGAAGTCGGGCCGCTGATTCGAAGTCGGCGCGGGCAATTGTCATCATGGCGGTGCATTCTTTGCCTGCTATGAAGTCGGCATGCAGCGGCGCGGTGTTGCGGAAGCAGGCGTCGCGCATGTCGAAGATGGCGCCGCTGCCCCATGCCGACAGGTCGGGGGCGATGCCGGCATGATGTGTGAGCTGGTAGAGGAAGATGAGATGGAAGGCGGCGACGGCGCGGCTGTCGGTCATGGCGCCGAGGCGGTCGACGGAGTCGAAGATATAGTCCGAGAGGGCGCTGTCGGGTTCGCTCCGTCGCAGGAGTATGTCGAGGGTCTCGGCGATGAACTGCGCCGAGAGTGTTTTCGTGGGAGAGGGTTGCATGGCGAGGCTGCCGGGCAGCGCGCGCAGGTCGCGCACGGTGTGGATGTCGCGTCCGGGGCGGATGTCGCACTCGCAGGCGAAGGTACACAGGGGCGCGGTGAGGGCGCGGCGTCGGTGGGCTTCGCGTCCTGCGCCGGCGGGGAGGGAGAAGGTGAGGCGTCCGTGTGTGCGCGTCCATGCCGACAGCAGGTTTTTGCTGTCCGACACTTTTGTCGTGCGCAGTGCTATGCAGTCGAGGTGTGTATACATCGGAGTCGGTGTCTGTGTTTATGCAAAGGTATCGCACATATTATATATATAATAGGGG
>JAICZO010000229.1 GCA_029057255.1 Muribaculaceae bacterium
GTGTAGCGCTCTTCATTCTCCTTGTTGCGGGTGGTGTATCCTTCCTTGATGTTGATGCTCTCGACATTGTCGGGGTTGGGATAGTCGGGGAAGTCGGCGGTCTTGAAGCCGAAGCCGTTCTTCCACGCCAGCGGGCTGCCGTGGAGGTTGAGGTTGGCCACTTCGCCGTGGTTGTAGTCGTAGCCTAAGTTAAGGTTGGCGCGGAGCTCTCTGAGGAAGGGCATCTTCAGGTCGAGCTGGATGTTGCCGACGCTCTGGTATACTCGCGACTTGCTGTAGTAGTCGTAGATGAGCGACACGGGGTTGATGGCGGCGAGCGAGTTGATGCTTGCGCCGGCCGATTCGGGCGTTGCTATTGCTCCGCCTTCCATGTATGTTGTCCAGTTGTTGAAGACGTTGGGCGAGTGTACGGGGAGTGTGGGGTTGAAGCCTATCGCACCGCCGAGCGAGCCCTGGTCATAGTTGTTGTTGATATACGAACCCTTGAGGCTGACGTTCACGCTCAGCAGGTCGTCGAAGAACTTGGGTGTGAGGTTGATGGCTGCGCCGAGGCGGTCGTTGCTTGTCTTGCGGACGACACCCTGTGTGCCTGTGTAGTTGACTGCCACGCGGTAGGGGAGGAAACCGGCAGTACCGCCCACCGACAGGCTGTAGTCGTGGCTGAATGTTGTGCGGAGCACTTCCTTCTGCCAGTTGGTGGAGGCGTTGCCGAGGGCTGCCGCCTGGGGCGAGTCGGCGCCGTAGCGTGTGTTGATGAGCTGACGGTAGCGGTCGGCGCTCATCATGTCAAGGTAGTTGCGGGGAGTGGCCACGTAGAAGTTTGCGGCGAAGTTGACCTGCGGACGGCCTGCCTTGCCGCTCTTCGTTGTGATGATGATGACGCCGTTCGACGCGCGGCTACCGTAGATTGCGGTTGCCGAAGCCGACTTGAGGATGGTCATGTTCTCGATGTTCTCGGGGTTGACCAGCGAGAGGGGGTTGGACGAACCCTTGACCGAGTTGCCTTCCATAGGCACGCCGTCGACCACGATAAGAGGCTCGTTGGATGCCGACAGCGAGGCGCCGCCTCGGATCTGGATGGCAGCACCGCCTGCGGGGTCGCCGCCGTTGGTCGATACTACGACGCCGGGGCTTGCTCCTACGAGCAGGTCCTGCGCTGTCGATGCCAGGCCGGCTTCTATTTCAGAGGGTTTTACGACGCCTACCGAACCGGTTGCGTCTGCTTTCTTTACAGTACCATAGCCGACAACTACCAGTTCATTCATGGCCACGGTGTTGGTCGTAAGGTGAATCTGGATGTTGGTACGGTTCTTTACGGGCACTTCCTGAGTGTCACATCCTACATAGGATACGGTCAAGGTGGCGTCGGGGGCTACCTTAATCTGGAAGTTGCCGTCGAAATCGGTGACGACGCCGTAGTTGGCGACTCCTTTGACCTCGATGCTTGCTCCGATGGCGGGTTCGCCCTCGGGCTCATACACAGTGCCTGTGACCGTGATGTTTTGCGCTAATGCCGGAAATGCGAGCGCCAGCACCATGACGAGTGTCAGCAGAGCCTTCCCGGTCATTTGAAAACAAATGTTCTTCATGCAAGGGTGGTTTAAGTTTAGTTAAGTATTTGATATAATCTCAATTTGTGTGATTCAGTGGCTGGGAGGACGGGCAACACTTCATAGGAGAGATGACGGCCGCTAAGAGTTTAGGCAATCAAATGCGGGGAGCAAAGTCACGGTATAAGATTTAACTCGTATCAGCAGTAGGTAGAAGGTATTGTCTCGTAGAAAATTGACAGTCTCTATACACTTGGAATCACCGGTGCCGATGATTCAAGGCACAAAGAAAATTAATTTTCTTCATACAGAACAAATATTGTCACTCTAATTTGAGAATAAACATGAACTTTAACATATTTAACTAAAACAATTTGCACATTTAACATTTGTGCTCCGTCCAAGTCTACCTATTTATATATAGGGACAGGCCGGAGGACTGCGGTCCGCCGGCCTGTGAAATTGATTGGCTGACCGTGTGTTGTCAGTCCGCTTTGTTGTAGAAATTGAGGATGCGCGCCCTCAGCATGGCCTCGTAGCGGGCCTGCACCGCTTCGGAGAGCGACGCCGTGTAGTCGGACTTCGCTTTCTCGAACTCGGTGGCGTTGGCGCGGCCGTTGTCGTACTTCACTTTCATGGCGTCGAATGCCGCCCGTGTCGACTCGACCGACCGGGCTGCGGCGTCCTGCTTCTTGTGTGCCGCCACGGCCTGGGTGTATGCCTGGTTGATGGCTTTGTAGAGGGCGTTGCGGCTGTTCTCGAGCTGAAGTGCCGCCGATGTCTGCTGTGCGCGGGCGCGGCGCACGCTGTTGCGGGTGCCGAAGGCGTCGAATATGGGCACGTTCAGCGAGAATCCGATGCTCTGGGCGAAGTTGTGGCGCATCTGGCTCCCGAAGCCGGCGTTCTCGAGGCCTGACGTCTTGTAGTAGTTGGTGCCGAGACCTGCGCTGAACGAGAGGGTCGGCAGCCATCCCGACTTGGCGACGGCAACGTTGCGGTCGGCGGCTTCCTCGGCCAGGCGTCCGGCCTTGATGCCGTGGTTGTTGCGCATGGCGTTGGTGAATACCTCGTCGGGTGCGAGCAGCGGCATCTCGCTGTCGGGCAGCGGCTCGATGTCGAAGCCGTCGGCTGTCGGGAGGTTGAGCAGCTGCGACAGGTCGAGCAGGGCTATGGCGCTGTCGTTCTCTGCGTTGACCACCGACAGCTCGTCCTGACTCACCTGGGCGATGGCGGAGTGGATGTCCAGCTCGGGAATCTTGCCGGCGTCGAGCAGCTCGCGGCGTCGGGCAAGCTCGCCCTGCGATATGGCGAGGCGCTCGCGAGCCACGGCGAGCATCTCGCGTGCATACAGCGCCTGCAGATACTGGCCGATGACGTTGAGGGTCACGTTGTCTTTGGTAGCCTCGGCCTGCTCGAGCAGCGCGCGCAGCTGTGTGCGGGAGTAGGCGAGACCGCGCACCGCGCGCAGACCCTGGAACAAGGGCAGCGACATCTGTGCGCCGACCGAGAACGACTGTGTGTTGCGGTGCGCGTAGGTGTTGTCGGCGGTGAGGCCGCGGCCGAAGTTGAAGCTCTCCGAGGCATATGCGCTCACCGACGGCAGGAAGCGGTCTTTGGCTTCGTTGACGCCGAGCTCGCCTTCGTAGGCGCTGAGCAGCTGCTGCTTGACTTCGATATTGTGCTCGATGGCGTAGCTGACGCAGGAGTCGAGGCTCCATGTTGCGGCCGACGCGGCCGATGCCGCGGCTATGACGGCGGCTGTGATAAGGCTCCTCATGTCAGTGTCATTTTTTTATTTTGTCGGCGCGGAGCACGACAGTGCTGTCGATGCCTTCCTTGACTTCAATCTTGATGCCGTCGCTCATGCCCGTGGTGATGGCGCGGCGCTCGAATACCTGCGGGTCGGCCAGGCTGTCGGTGAGCACGTAGACGTAGGTGCTGTCGCCCTCGAAGCTGACCACGCCCTCGGGCACTGAGAGCACCTCCTCGGCCTTGGAGAGGCTGACAGAGGCGTTGGCGCTGTATCCCGAGCGCAGCCCCTCGGAGCTGTCTAACTGCAGGGCGGCCTTTATCTCGAAGGTGTTGGCGCCGCCGCTGTCGTTGCCCTTGGGCGATATGTACTCGATGACGGCCGTGGGCGACAGGTCGGGCATGGCGCCTATCGAAATCTCCATCGGCATGCCCACGCGGAGCAGACCGACTTCGGTCTCGTCGACGTTGCCCTTGAAGATGAGCTTGTTCATGTCGGCGATGGTAGCGATAGTTGTGCCTTCGTTCATGGTGTTGGCCTGGATGACCGACGAGCCGACCTTCACGGGCACGTCGAGGACGAGTCCTGTTATGGTGGCGCGGACGAGGGTGTTGCTCTCCGAAGCGTTGAAGCGCGACACGCCTTCGCGCACGATGTTGACGGCGTCGCGTGCGGCCTCGAGCTCTTCCTTAGCTTTCTGCCAGTTCTTTTCGGCGGTCTCGAATTCCTCGCGCGAGATTACTTTCTTATCATATAGCGCTTTGTCGCGCTCGTACTTGACGCGTGCGTCGGCCAGCTCTATTTCGGCGTTGTTGACGCGAGTCTGCGCCGACGACAGCAGCGAGGCCTCGGGTATGACTTTGATGCGTGCTATGATGTCGCCTTCGGAGACGTGCTCGCCGGCCTCGACGAGAATCTCGCTTATGATGCCCGAAATCTGAGGCTTGACGGCAATTTCGTCGCGCGGCTCTATCTTGCCGGTCAGCACTGTCGACTTCTCGATGCTGCCACGCTCGGGGCGCGTCGTGTTGTAGCGCACGACCTCGTCTTTGGAGTTGATGTAGAGGAAGATGAATGTACCTGCGAAGATGGCTGCTACTATCACCCACAGCAGGATGCGAAAGAATTTTTTCATATAGATTGAGATTTTTTATTTATCACGTATTGCTTCGATAGGTTTGATGCGCATGGCCTTGACGGCGGGGAGAGTGCCGGCGGCAGAGCCGAGAATAAAGAATATGACGATGATGCCTATGGCGGTGCTGAAGGGTATCTCGAAGCCGGCGTAGCCGAGCAGCGGGTCGGCGCTGATGCGGTCGGCGGCGGCGAGTACGGCAGCGGCGAAACATACGCCCGCCGTGCCTGCCACGAGGGTCAGCACCACACTCTCGGAGAGCACCTGGATGGTGATGTCGGAGGGCTTGGCGCCTATGGCGCGGCGGATGCCGAACTCGTGCGTGCGCTCCTTGACGATAATCCACATGATGTTGCCCACGCCTATTATGCCGGCTATCAGCGAGCTTGCGCCGACGAAGAGGGCAAGCAGGCTTATGCCTAAGAAGACGCTGTTGATCATCTCGAACATCTCCGACATGTCACTCAGGTAGATGGCATTCTCGTCGTCGGGGTGTATGGTGTGGTTGGCTGACACGATGCGGCGTATCACGGGGAAGTTCTCGGTGGGCTTGTGGCCTGCCTTGGTGGTGAATACCATGAAGTCGACTTTGTTGCCGCGGTTGAAGGCGCGGCGCAGCGTCGATGCCGGCATGATGAACGAGTCGTCGATGCGCCCGGCGATGGATGCTTCGCCTGACTGGCCTGCCACGCCGATGCACTTCATGTATATGCCGTTGATGCAGACGTACTTGCCTATCGGCGACTCGGTGCCGAAGAGCTCCGGTGCGACGTTGCGGCCTATGACGACGACCTTGCGCGAGGCGGCGTTGTCGCTCGAGTTGATGAAGCGGCCCTCGTAGAGCACGGGGTTCATAATCTTGGTATAGTCAGTCTCGACGCCGATGCCGCGTCCTGATTTGGAGTGGCTGCCGTAGGCTGCCTTCACGCTGATGGTGTTTATTTCGGACGACAGCTCGATGTATGGCGCGAGCCGCCGTATCTGCTTGACGTCCTGTGCCGTGAGGTCGTACCACGAGCCTTTGTTGAAGCCTTTGTATGATATTGAGCGTACGTCCGAAGATACGGCTCCGAGATTGCTCGGTATGTTTGAGAAGTTGCGGCGCATGATGCCCTCGAAGCCGCGTGCTCCGCCCCAGAGCATGCCGAGCATGGCTGTGCCCCAGAAGATGCCGAACGCCGTCAGGAAGGTGCGCGTCTTGTTGCGGGCGAGAGTGGCGCCTATCTCGCGCCAGTTCTCGAATGTGAAAAGTGTCGGTTTCATTCGTCTCGGAGTGCTTCTACGGGTTTGACTTTGATTGCCTTCATGGCGGGGAAGAGTCCGGCAAGGGCGCCCGCCACAATGAGGGCTGTTGTCACCTGCGCGGCGATGGAGATGTCGACAGTCGGGTTTCTGAAGTCGTTGGAGTCTCCGAGAGCCATATCGAGTACCTGCAGCACGGCCATGCCGAGCACGACTCCGATATAACCTGACAGCGTGGTGATGGTCACGCTCTCGGCGAGAATCTGCATGAGTATGGAGCGGGGCTTGGCGCCGATGGCACGGCGGATGCCTATCTCGTGTGTGCGCTCGCGCACCGATACAAACATGATGTTGCTCACGCCGACGATGCCCGACAGGAGGGTGAAGATGCCGATGACCCACACGGCGAGGTTGAGGTAGACGAAGGCCGACTGCTGCTCGAGATAGTTGGTGAACTCGTTCCACGACCATATTGTGCATCGGTCGTCGGCAGCAAACTCATGT
>JAICZO010000023.1 GCA_029057255.1 Muribaculaceae bacterium
CTCATATATATGATGAGTATACTTGGGATTGGCCAGAAATGTGATCGTACCCGGACGGGCTTCTTCTATTTTGGCGAAGTCACTGACAGCGACATCTGGGCGGCCGTCAACTTCTCCGCCGATATATTTTGCTATTATTTCGGCTGTTAGCTGCATAAATACGGTATTGGCGGCATAGCCGCTTTACTTTCAAGGTGCAAAATTGGCAAAAATTTTCGATATATACATTATAGATGTCTAAAAAATTGGAAGACCCCGGACTTTTTCAGCAACTTTTTCCGTAATTTTGCATTTGAACTTTTCACACAGCAAACAATGAGCACCCGCTACGCACAGGTCATCCTCCCGCTTCCGCTCGAAGGACCGTTCACCTATATAGTCCCCGCAGAACTTCAGGCAGGAGTCAAAGCCGGCTTCAGAGTCATAGTCCCCTTCGGCAAGCGCCACTTCTACACCGGAGTGGTCGAGAGCGTCAGCACCGTAGCACCGCAGCCGGGAGTACAGCTCAAAGAAATAGTAGCCACACTCGACCCCGACCCCGTGGTGCGGCCCGCACAGATACGCTTCTGGCGATGGATAGCAGAGTACTACCTCTGCCCCCTCGGAGACGTGCTCAAAGCCGCCCTGCCCGCCGGACTCAAAGTCGAGAGCGAGACAAGACTCAGCATCGACAGCGAGGCCGAAGCAGCCGACTTCGCCGCATGCTCCCACGACGAGATAGCAGTCCTCGACTACGTGCGCCGAAACAACTCTGTCACAGCCGACGAAATAGCAGCAAAATCAGGCGTAAAAGCAGCTGGAGCAATAATGAGCAGACTCGTCGACGCCGGACTCCTGTGCGTATCCGAAAAACTCGTCGAGCGATACCGGGCCGTCAAGCGGCACTACGTCGCCCCTACCCTGCCCCGCGGCGACAAATCCGCCGTCGAGGCAGCATTCGCCACCCTGTCACGCTCCCCGAAACAGGAAGAAGCACTCACAGCGCTGATAGCACTATCCGAATTCTACCGCCCCGACACACCCCTGGCCGAAGTCCCCGTCGAAGTACTCATTGAGCGCGCCGGAGTCTCACGCACCATCGTCAACACACTCCGCGACAAAGGACTCTGCAACATATACACCAAAGAAATATCACGGTTCTCATTCACCGGCAGCAGCACAGGCATCCTGCCCGCACTGTCCGAGCCACAGAAAAAAGCCCTCGACAGCATACACACCCAATTCAGAGAAAAAGACGTCGTGCTCCTCCACGGAGTCACAGGCTCAGGCAAAACCGAGATATACATCCACCTTATAGACTACGTCCTGCAGCAAGGCCGCCAAGCCCTCTTCCTCGTCCCCGAGATAGCACTCACCACCCAACTCACACGCCGACTGCAGAAC
>JAICZO010000230.1 GCA_029057255.1 Muribaculaceae bacterium
GTTTACGACGGCAAAGTATCGGAAAAGGGCGTGTCGAACTTCGTGACCTGCGGTGTGCCCCTCAACGTGACAGCCGACGCTCCCCTGCACTATCGTCCCGAAGAAGTCGATCTCGAGCTCTTCACATACGTCAATGTCGACGGCGGCAAGAACTCCGACGGCTCTGACCGCACATGGCACTTCAGCGATGAAATGGGATTCCCCGCATTCTCGCCCGGCTACGAAGGCGACGACTGGCTCTTCTTCCCGCCCATCAACTTCGACCAGACAAGCAAGGCTTATCTCTACCAGATGGAATCGGGCCTCCGCCTCAACACCGACCTCACCGGCACTATCGGCGTATACATCGGCAAGGAAGCCAAGCCCGAAGCCATGACTCAGGTCATCCTTCACCCCTACAGCCCCCAGTACATGCTCGGCGACTTCATCAAGGAGTACTTCGCAGTACCCGAAGCAGGCACTTACTACATCGGCATCCACACCATAACACATGCCGTGTCGATGCACGTATCCGACATGGACATCTCGCTGACCGACCGCGCCGCCGACGTGCCTATGGCTCCCACCAACCTCAAGCTGACAGCCGATGCCAACGCTGCTCTCGAGGCTACAGCGACATTCACATTGCCCACTCTCACAGCCAACGGCAAGCTGCTCGATCCTGAAAAGAAAATCACTGTCTACGTACACTCATACCCCAGCACGCCCGGCAACCCCATCTACGGCGAGCAGACCGAATGCGTGACAATCGAAGCCTTACCCGGCACCGAGCAGACAGTCAAAGTCAAGACCGCTCAGAACTACAACACTATCGTCGTGGAATGCGCCATCGGCGAGAACGTGGGCAGCTCTATCAGCGAACTCGTTTACACCGGCGTCGTACGCCCCTACATCGTCCAGAACCTCAAGGCAGAAGTCAGCGAAGACAACATGAGCATGAAGCTCACATGGACTCCCCCGACTGAAGGCGAAGAACCCGGCCTGATCGGCGAAGACTTCTTCTACACAATATGGTACTACAACGGCAGCTGGCAATTCGGCGACAACGTGGGCTGGAACACTACCGAGTACACCTACACCCTCAAGCAGGGCGCCGACCAGCAGTGGGTACGCCTCGGCATCATGGCTTACAACCCCGCCGGACAGAGCGACCACGTGCAGGCAATCACCGAAGTAATCGGTACTCCCTACACTCTGCCCATGACAGAGTTCTTCCCCAACTACACCGATACCTACGAGCCTATCATGATCCAGCGTCCCTCGGCTGAATACGAAGGCACATACTGGCAGGTAGAAGACCCCTCGGTACTCGCTCCCATCTTCGCAAACAACTCGGGCGTGGCTTACATCGGCTTCACCGAAGACCTCACCAATGTCAAGAGCCGTCTCTCGCTGCCCAAGTTCTCGACAAAGAACATGACCGACATCAAGTTCAGCCTCGAATACTTCGGCGGTCGCGGCAGCAACCACACCTTCGCAGCTCAGTTCAGCGTCCTGGCAAACACCTTCGGCATGCAGACTCCCGAAGCAGTGGCCGACCTCCCCAAGGGCAACATGTGGATAACAAACGAAGTCACACTCCCCGCCTCTATCGAAGGCAAGGATTGGGCTGAAATACTCCTCGACGCTGCCTTCGCCAACGACCAGGAATTTGCAATGTTCTCGTCATACTCTATTTCGGGTACAACCTCGGTTGAGGACGCCGTAGCGACAGAAGGCACAATCACAGCCACCAAGGGCATGCTCCATGTGGCAGGCTTCAAGGGCGAGAGCCTCGTTGTGGCCGACATGGCAGGACGCACCGTAATCAGCGTGGCATCGCTCGATGACGTCAACGGCTTCGCTCTCGCAGCAGGCGTATACGTTGTCCGTGCCGGCGAACGCGCCATGAAGGTCATCGTCAAGTAAGACGTGCTCCCCGCAAAAATACCCTCGACAGGGTATTTGGTAAAATATCAGACTGACGTAATTTTGCATCAGAAAAAATTTACGGAATTGTTTGTCAACAAAGAAAGCCCGCGAAATGCGGGCTTTTTTTTCTTATTTTTTTCGTATTTTTGCATAGCAACTTTATAAAAACATCATGGCAACAATCGACCTCAACAACATCAAATCACCCGACGATATCCGCGGCCTCGACATTGACACCCTCACCGCTCTTGCGGCAGAGATGCGTGCCGCTCTTATCAAGAAGGTGTCGACTCGCGGAGGCCATGTAGGCCCCAACCTCGGCATGGTGGAGGCAACCATAGCCCTGCACTATGTCTTCAATACTCCCGCCGACAAACTTGTCTTCGACGTATCGCACCAGACCTACCCGCATAAAATGCTCACAGGTCGCATGCAGGCCTTCACGGATGCCGCGCACTACGGCGACGTGACAGGATATACCGACCCGACAGAAAACCCCGACTACGACCTTTTCTCCTTAGGCCACACATCGACGTCGATAGCTCTGGCAGCAGGACTGGCCAAAGCCCGCGACATACGCGGCGGACACGAGAATGTAATAGCAGTCATAGGCGACGGCTCGCTCGGAGGCGGTGAGGCTCTCGAGGCTCTGAACTACGGCTCTACTCCCGGCACGAATTTCATTGTGGTGGTCAACGACAACGACATGAGCATCGCCGAGAACCACGGCGCCCTGTACGACGGTCTGAAGCTGCTGCGCGACACCAACGGCACCGCCGACAACAACATCTTCAGAACTCTCGGCTACAGCTACCGATATGTCAACAACGGCAACGATATTAGGAGCCTCATCGAGGCTTTCAGCGAAGTCAAGGACTGCAAGCATCCCGTAGTGGTACATATCAACACCATGAAAGGAAACGGCCTCAAAGTGGCCGAGGCCGACAAGGAGACATTCCACTATCACGGCCCCTTCGACCTCAACAGCGGAGCGCCGATGCAGATGCAGCCTGCCGGCGAGCAGGATGCCGACTATACCGACATCTTCGCCGACCACATGCTCGCACGCATGAAGACCGACGGCGACATCGTCGTGGTCAACGCAGGCACGCCGGGAGCAATAGGTTTCACTCCCGCCCGACGCCGCGAGGCAGGCCGCCGTTTCATCGACGTAGGCATAGCCGAGCAGATGGCGGCAGGCATGTCGGCAGGACTCGCCAAAGGCGGCCTCAGACCTGTCTTCGCCGTCGTGTCGACATTCCTCCAGCGAGCCTACGACCAGATAAGCCAGGACGTCTCCATCAACCGTCTCCCGGCCGTGTTCTCAATATTCTACACCGGTGTCTACGGCATGAACGACGAGACACACCTTGGCTTCTTCGACATCGCCATGATATCGAACATCCCGGGCGTCAATTTCCTTGCCCCTACATGCCGCGAAGAATACCTCGCAATGCTTGACTGGGCTGTGAAGCAGACATCGCAGCCGGTGGTCGTCCGCGTGCCCGGAGGTGCTGTCGTCTCCGACCCCGGCAGAGAGATAGCCGACGACTACTCCACCCCCCGCTACGAAGTGGCGCGCCGGGGCGAGAAGATAGCTCTTATCGGTGCCGGCAATTTCTTCCACATAATGAAAGAGGCCGCCGACCTGCTCGAAAAACAGGGATGCTCCCCCACCCTCATCAACCCCCGCTGCCTGTCGTCGCTCGACACCGACACCCTCGACACCCTCGCCGGATATGACGTCGTCATCACGGCCGAAGACGGCATCGTCGACGGCGGATTCGGACAGAAGGTGGCATCATATCTCGGCTCGGCAGCAACCCGTGTCAGAAACCTGGGACTACCCAAAGAATTCCTCAACCGCTACAAGGCGGCCGACGTCA
>JAICZO010000231.1 GCA_029057255.1 Muribaculaceae bacterium
GGGTGCCAAGGGATACATCGTCATCGCCCCCAACCGCCGCGGCCTCCCCGGCTTCGGCTCGGAGTGGAACGCTCAGCTATCCAAGGACTACCCCGGCCAGAACATGCAGGACTATCTCGCCGCTGTCGACGACATGAAGCGTGAGAGCTACGTCGACCCCGCCCGCATAGGCGCCACAGGCGCAAGCTACGGCGGCTTCTCGGTATACATGCTCGCCGGCATCCACAACAAGCGCTTCGCCGCCCTGCTGGCACATGCCGGCATCTTCAACGTCGAGGCCCAGTACCTCGAGACTGAGGAGATGTGGTTTGCCAACTGGGATCTCGGCGGTGCCTTCTGGGAGAAGGACAACGCCGTGGCACAGCGCACATACGCCAACTCGCCCCACCGCTTAGTCGACCGCTGGGACACACCCATCATGATTTCGCACGGCGAGTATGACTACCGCATCCTCGCATCGCAGGGCATGCAGGCCTTCAACGCCGCCAAGCTCCGCGGCATCCCCGCCGAGATGGTGATTTTCCCCGACGAAAACCACTGGATTCTCAAACCGCAGAACGCCGTTCTGTGGCAGAGACTCTTCTTCCGCTGGTTCGACAAGTGGCTCAAGCCTGAGCAGAACTGATGTCGAAAGCAGCACTGCACAAAGAATTGCTTACCTTCACCAACGACCAGTTGGTGGAGGTAATTCTTAGTGCATACAGCTCGTCGAAGGAGGCGAAAGCTTACTTCGAGTTTTTCCTCAACCCTGATGTCGAGGCTCTCTTCGACAAGAAGTCCGACATCATCGCCAAAGAACTCAACCGCATCAAGTGGGGGCGATGCAAGGGGCGCATAAGCGTCATCCGTGCCGCCATACGTGACTTCGAGGCTTACGGCGTCGGAGCCGACGCCACCGGCAGGCTGATGCTCGCAGCCATACGCATGCTCGCCGGGCAGAACCGCTGGTACTCCTACCCCGAGACACTCCACAAGGGATGTCTGAAACTCGTCGCCGACTATATCTCACTGGCTGACCGCAACGGCTTCGCCTCAGAGGCTGCCGACAACATCCGATGTCTTGCCGCCGACAGCGAGCGCTCGTCGGCATTCATGCGCGGCCAGATACAGCTTGCTCTTGACAGGGCCATAGCCGACATTGCCAACAAAGGTTAATGTTCGCTTTAATATCTTGCAGGGGGCGAATATTCCGCCACCCTTTCACGTTCAATATACAGAATCAGTCTGCGACTCCTTCCCCCTATACGATTCATTGATTTTTCAACCGCTTTAAATTTAGATGACCGGAAAACACATAATCCTGGCTTCCGTGGCTCTCTGCGTAACCACGGCCGCCGGCGCTCAGCGCATAAACACCACACTTAACGAAGGCTGGCAGTTCTCCAAAGGGCATGAGGCCGAGGCCACCAGATGGCAGGACGTGCGAGTGCCGCACGACTGGGCGATATACGGCCCCTTTGACCGCGCCAACGACCTCCAGACCGTCGCCGTCGAACAGAACGGCGAGAAAGAAGAAACCGTCAAGACCGGCCGCACCGGCGGACTCCCCTTCATCGGCAAAGGAGTCTACCGCACGACTTTCGAAGTGCCCGACACCGCCGGACGAAATATCACTCTCGTCTTCGACGGTGCCATGAGCAACGCTCACGTACGCCTCAACGGCAAGGAAATAGGATACTGGCCCTACGGATACAACTCCTTCTCCGTCGACGCCTCGCCGGCGGTGCGCCCCGGCAGCAACGAGCTTGTCGTGGAGCTTGAGAACTACGAGAGAGCATCGCGCTGGTACCCCGGCGCCGGACTCTACCGCAACGTACACGTGGTCAACACCGACCGCGTGCACATCCCCGTAAGCGGCACATACATCACCACACCCAAGGTGTCGGACGAATACGCGTCGGTCAGCCTGCGCATGAAAATCGACGGTGCCGCACGCGACAGCAAAGTGACAGTGACGACCGACATCATCGACCCGCAGGGCCGGGTCGTGGCAACCGACAAATCGGTCTACACAGCCCGCGGCCAGGAGTTCACACAGAACTTCCTCATCGACCGCCCCGACCTGTGGGACCTTGACAATCCTGCCCTCTACACCGCCCGCACGACGCTCACCGTCGACGGACGCAAAGCCGACAGCTACGACACCCGCTTCGGCATACGCTCCATCGAGTATGTCCCCGAGAAAGGATTCATGCTCAACGGCAAGACCGTCAAATTCCGCGGCGTCTGCAACCACCACGACCTCGGCCCCCTCGGCGCCGCCGTCAACCGCTCGGCACTCCGCCATCAGCTCGAGCTGCTCAAAGACATGGGCGTCAACGCCGTGCGTACAGCCCACAACATGCCCGCCCCCGAGCTTGTCGAGCTGTGCGACGAAATGGGCGTCATGCTCATGATCGAGCCTTTCGACGACTGGGGCTTCAGGCCCAAGTCGCCCAACGGCTACGGCTCGGTATTCAACGAATGGGCCGGGCGCGACATCACCAACATGGTCGAGAACTACCGCAACAGCCCCTCGGTGGTAATGTGGTCGATAGGCAACGAAGTGCCCTCGCAGTGGGGACCCGACGGCATGTCGGAGCTGGTCATGCTGCGCGACCTCGTACGCAGCCTCGACCCCACACGCCCCATAACCTGCGGCATGGACCAGATAGGCGCGGTGCTTGACAACGGCTTCGCCGCCGCTCTCGACATCCCCGGCTTCAACTACAAGCCTCAGCACTACGACAAGGCA
>JAICZO010000232.1 GCA_029057255.1 Muribaculaceae bacterium
CTTGGGGGTAATCTTACCGATCATGATGTCGCCGGGCACGACGTGGGCGCCGACACGGATGATGCCGCGCTCGTCAAGGTCCTTGGTGGCATCCTCGCTCACGTTGGGGATATCGGATGTGAGTTCCTCCATGCCTCGCTTGGTCTCGCGCACTTCGAGAGCATACTCGTCGACGTGTACCGAAGTGAGGATGTCGTCACGCACGACGCGCTCGTTGAGCACGATGGCGTCCTCATAGTTGTAACCCTTCCAGGGCATGAACGCCACCTTGAGGTTGCGGCCGAGGGCGAGCTCGCCGTTCTCGGTAGCGTAGCCTTCGGTGAGGATGTCGCCGGCCTTCACACGCTGACCCTTGTTGCAGATGGGGCGAAGGTCGATAGTGGTGCTCTGGTTGGTCTTGCGGAACTTGGGTATTCTGTACTCCTTGACAGCGTCCTCGAAGGCGACGAACTCGTCTTCTTCGGTGCGGTCATAGCGGATACGTATCACGGTAGCGTCGACAAACTCGATGACGCCTTCGCCTTCGGCAGTAATCTGCGTGCGACTGTCGCGTGCGAGCTGAGCCTCGATGCCGGTGCCGACGATAGGAGCCTCGCTGCGCATAAGGGGCACAGCCTGACGCATCATGTTCGATCCCATGAGCGCGCGGTTGGCGTCGTCATGCTCGAGGAAGGGGATGAGCGAAGCGGCGATCGAAGCAATCTGTGTGGGCGATACGTCCATGAGCTCGATTTCGCTCGGCGGCACAACGGGGAAGTCGGCGTCCTGACGGGCCTTGACCTTGTTGCGGATAAATGTGCCGTCGGGGTTGAGGGGGGCGTTGCCCTGGGCAATCATCTTGCCTTCCTCAATTTCGGCGGTGAGGTATACGACGTCGTTGTTGTCGAGATTCACGCGCGAATCCTCAACCTTGCGGTAGGGAGTCTCGATGAAGCCCAGGTCGTTGATCTTGGCATACACGCACAGCGAGCTGATAAGACCGATGTTGGGGCCTTCGGGAGTCTCGATAGGACAAAGACGGCCGTAGTGGGTATAGTGTACGTCTCGCACCTCGAAGCCTGCACGCTCACGCGACAGACCGCCGGGGCCGAGGGCCGACATACGGCGCTTGTGGGTGATTTCGGCCAGAGGGTTGGTCTGGTCCATGAACTGCGACAGGGCATTGGTGCCGAAGAAAGTGTTGATTACCGACGAGATTGTCTTGGCGTTGATAAGGTCGGTGGGGGTGAACACTTCGTTATCGCGCACATTCATACGCTCGCGGATAGTGCGGCTCATGCGGTTGAGGCCGACGCCGAACTGGTTGTAGAGCTGCTCGCCCACGGTGCGGACACGACGGTTCGACAGGTGGTCGATGTCGTCGACAACGGCGCGGGTGTTGATAAGCTCGATGAGGTAGCGGATGATGGCGATGATGTCTTCCTTGGTGAGGACACGCACGTCGGGCGATGTAGTGAGGTTCAGCTTACGGTTGATGCGGTAGCGGCCTACTTCGCCAAGGTCATAGCGCTTCTCTGAGAAGAACAGGTTGGTTATCACTTCGCGTGCCGAAGCATCGTCCGGCGGCTCGGCGTTGCGCAGCTGTCGGTAGATGTACTGGATAGCCTCCGACTCGGAGTTGGTGGTATCTTTCTGGAGAGTGTTGAAGATGATTGAGTAGTCGGTAGTGCCGGCGTCCTCCTTGTGGAGCAGAATGCTCGACACACCCGAGGCGATGATCTTGTCGATATCCTCCTCGGCGAGAACGGTCTCGCGGTCAACGACTACCTCGTTGCGCTCGACGGTGGTAACTTCACCGGTGTCGTCGTCAGAGAATTCCTCTGTCCATGTGGTGAGGACACGCGCAGCGAGCTTGCGGCCTACAACCTTCTTGAGATTGGTCTTGTTGACCTTAATCTCCTCGGCAAGACCGAAGATGTCAATAATTTCCTTATCGCTTTCAAGACCGATTGCACGCAGCAGCGAAGTTACGGGCAGTTTCTTCTTACGGTCGATGTAAGCGTACATCACATTGTTGATGTCAGTAGCGAACTCAATCCACGAGCCGCGGAAGGGGATGATACGGGCCGAGTAGAGCTTTGTACCATTGGCGTGGGTGCTCTGTCCGAAGAACACACCGGGCGAACGGTGGAGCTGAGACACGACGACGCGCTCCGCACCGTTGATGACGAACGTACCCTTCTCGGTCATGTAGGGAATCTGGCCGAGATATACGTCCTGGATTTCGGTGGCGAAGTCTTCGTGGTCGGGGTCGGTGCACGAAAGCTTGAGTTTGGCCTTAAGGGGCACACTGTAGGAGTAGCCGCGCTCGAGACACTCCTCGATAGTGTAGCGGGGAGGGTCGATATAGTAGTCGAGGAACTCGAGTGTGAAGTTATTGCGGGTGTCGGAGATAGGGAAATTCTCGGCGAACACCTTGTACAGACCTTCTTTAGTACGACGTTCCGGGGGAGTGTCGAGCTGGAAGAAGTCGCGGAACGACTTCAGCTGCACTTCGAGAAAGTCGGGGTAAGGAAGGGGATTCTTTACCGAAGCAAAGTTAATACGTGGTTTGTCTATCGAAGCTGACATCTAAAAAAGAAATTATTGAGCCGTGATATGATTGTAAACGGAGAGACGTGAATTCCGCGCCTGCGCCGGCATGAGGCCGCGGCGCGTGGAGAGTGTTGGATGGGCGAAATCAGAGATGCCGCTGCGGCCACGGTAGCCGCCGGTCGGCTGAAAGTCGTTGCCCCCGAGAGGGTCGAAACGGCATGTCTGTCGCTTTCAAAAGTGCCATAAGGCGTCTATGACACAAAAGGTTAAGAATCTCCCGCGAGGGAGGTTCTTAACCCATTTGTCTGATAATCAGACAGTATTATTTGAGCTCTACTTCAGCGCCTACTTCTTCGAGCTGAGCCTTCATAGCTTCAGCTTCAGCCTTAGCGAGGCCTTCTTTTACAGTAGAGGGAGCACCGTCTACGACTTCTTTAGCTTCCTTGAGGCCAAGACCGGTGAGTTCCTTCACGAGCTTAACCACTTTGAGTTTTTCACCGCCGGCAGCCTTGAGGACTACGTCGAACGATGTTTTCTCTTCAGCAGCTGCACCGGCAGCGGCAGGACCGGCTGCAACAGCTACAGCAGCAGCGGCGGGTTCGATGCCGTATTCTTCCTTGAGGATCTGGGCAAGTTCGTTTACTTCCTTGACAGTGAGGTTTACGAGTTGTTCAGCAAAAGCTTTTAAATCTGCCATTTTTGTATGATTTTTTTTGGTTTTTTAATCGTTGGTTTAGTTTTCTTTCTTCGAGAGTGTCTCGAGGATGCCGTGGAGTTTGCCACCACCCGACTGAAGAGCGGATACCACATTCTTGGCGGGCGACTGGAGAAGAGCGATAACGTCGCCGATGAGCTCGTTCTTGCTCTTGATCGAAGCGAGAGCGTCGATCTGGTCTGCGCCGAGGTAAACAGTCTCTTCAACATAAGCGCCTTTGAGAGCGGGGAGTGTGTCACCCTTCTTTACAAAGTCTTTGAGGAGCTTTGCGGGAGCGTTGCCCACGTTGGTGCACATGATCGATGTAGCACCTTTGAGAGCGCCGTAGAGCTCTGAGTAGTCGCCGTCGAGTGTTTCGAGCGCCTTGTGGAGAAGAGTGTTCTTCACCACCATGAGCTTGATGTCGGCCTTGAAGCAGGCGCGACGGAGCTCAGAGGTCTTCTCTGCGTCAAGTCCGGCAGTTTCTACGAGGTAGAAGCCGTTGTACGACTTGATGGTTTCGGCGATATGGGCTATGATAGTACCTTTTTCTTCCTTTTTCATCTTGTACAGTCTTTAATGGGTTTAAGCCTCAATCGATTTGGGGTCGACCTTGACACCCGGACTCATTGTGCTGGAAAGATAGATACTCTTGATGTATGTGCCTTTTGCAGTGGCGGGCTTGAGCTTGATCAGAGTGTTGACAAACTCGCGAGCGTTGTCGACCATCTGTTCGGGGTTGAAGCTGACTTTGCCGACCGACGAGTGAACGATACCGTTCTTGTCGACCTTGAAGTCGATTTTACCCTTCTTGACTTCTTCGACAGCCTTTGCCACGTCCATAGTCACAGTGCCGCTCTTGGG
Organism: Muribaculaceae bacterium; assembly: GCA_029057255.1. GTDB lineage: Bacteria > Bacteroidota > Bacteroidia > Bacteroidales > Muribaculaceae > CAG-873. The sequence goes on from JAICZO010000232.1 coordinate 4,094, forward strand.
GTTAGGCATCAGGCCACGGGGACCGAGAACACGGCCGAGGGCACCGATTTTACCCATGATAGCGGGCTGAGTGATGATAACGTCGACATCGGTCCAGCC
>JAICZO010000233.1 GCA_029057255.1 Muribaculaceae bacterium
CGGCCTTATCCATATCGGACTTGTCGACCCCGACGGGCACGATCTGCCCGCAATGCTGCCGGGTCAGTTTGTCGAAGTGGCGGTTGACAAGGCTCCGGTGCTGCTCAACCGTCCGTTCTCCATCTTCAACTTCACCCCGCGGTGTCTCGAACTGCTTGTCAAGCCTCTCGGCCGTGCGAGCGAGGCTCTCGGCAGCTATGCCGTCGGCGACACCCTGCGTGTCATCGCTCCTCTCGGTCAGGGATTCTCTGTCCCCTCGGGCAAGAAGGTACTGCTTGTCGGCGGCGGTGTGGGTATCGCACCTCTCTACTATCAGGCGCGCGCGCTTGTCGAGGCAGGCTCGGTGCCTGTCATTGTCTATGGCGAGCGCACGGCTCCCGACGCGTCGATATGCGCTCGTCTGAGCGACGTCGCTCAGCTCGAAGTCTGCACCGATGACGGCAGTGACGGTTTTCACGGATTCGTCAGCGCTCATCCCGCCGTGCTCGAAGGCAGCTACGACCTTATGCAGGTGTGCGGCCCCAAGCCCATGATGGCCGGCATGTACAAGATAGCGCGAGAGCGCGGACTCGATGCCGAGTTCTCGCTCGAGAACAAGATGGCGTGCGGCCTCGGCGCATGCCTGTGCTGTGTGGAAAAAACAACGACAGGCAACCGCTGTGTCTGCACCAACGGCCCTGTATTCAATATAGATGAACTGCCATGGTAGACCTTTCGACCGATCTGGGCGGAATAGCCCTCAAGAACCCCGTACTCACTGCCTCCGGAACTTTCGGCTACGGCATCGAATATTCTGATTTTGTCGATCTGTCGCACCTTGGCGGTTTCGTAGTCAAGGGCACGACGCTTGAGCCCCGCGAGGGCAACGACTATCCCCGTATGGCCGAGACTCCCTCGGGCATGCTCAATGCCGTCGGCCTTCAGAACAAGGGCGTCGACCACTTCATAAAGTATATCTACCCGATGATTGCCGACTGCGGCAGCGAAGTCATCGTCAACGTGTCGGGCGCCTGTGTGGCCGACTATGTTGCCACGGCAGAGCGTCTGTCGGCTCTTGACGGCATCCATGCCATCGAGCTGAACATATCGTGCCCCAACGTCAAGCAGGGCGGCATGGCATTCGGCACCACCTGCGAGGGTGCGGCGTCGGTTGTCGAGGCGGTGCGCAAGGCGTGGAAGCGCCATCTGATGGTCAAGCTCTCGCCCAACGTGACATCGATCGTCGACATCGCCAAGGCTGCCGAAGGCGCCGGTGCCGACAGCCTCTCGCTCATCAACACCCTGCTCGGTATGGCCATCGACGTCGAGCGCCGTCGTCCGGTGCTGTCGACAGTCACCGGCGGTCTCTCCGGTCCTGCCGTCAAGCCCGTGGCCGTGCGTATGGTATGGCAGGTTGCCAAGGCCGTAAGCGTGCCCGTAGTAGGCCTGGGCGGCATCCGCACCGCAGCTGATGCGCTCGAGTTCATCATGGCAGGCGCGTCGGCCATACAGGTCGGCACCGCCAACTTCATCGACCCCGCAGCCACACAGCAGATTATCTACGGTCTCTACGAGTACTGCGACCGTCATGGCGTTGAGCGTCTGATGGACCTCCGCGGCATTGTTTAGAATATCCCTGTAGTCATTACGACAAAACCTTAAATTAGATATATGAAACACTACCTTTCAGCAGCCATGCTCACGCTTGCAGCCTCGGCTTTCGCGGCGGCTCCCGTCCAGCTTGAGCTCAAGGCAAACAAACCCGGTGCACCGATACAGCCCACGATGTACGGTCTCTTCTTCGAGGATATCAACTACGGAGCTGACGGCGGCCTCTATGCCGAGATGGTCAAGAACCGCTCGTTCGAGTTCCCCGAAGCCCTCACCGGATGGATTTCCACCGGCAAGGTCGAAGTCTTCGACCAGGGCAGCCCCTTCGACCGCAACCCGCGCTACGTGCGTCTGAAGCCCGCCGGACACCGCAGCAAGTTCACGGCGCTGCAGAACGAGGGCTACTTCGGCTATTCGTTTGACAAGGACGAGGAGTACCGATTCTCGGTCTACGCCCGCACCGCCGACGGCAAGCCCGCCCGCATCCGTGTGGAGCTGGCCGACCCCGCATCGAAGGGCGAGAGCATGTGCTATGCCGACGCCACTATTGATGTCACCACTCCCGAGTGGACCAAGTATACTGTTGTCCTCAAGCCGCGTCAGTCCGCCACCGACGGCCGTCTGCGCATCTTCCTCGACAAGAAAGGCGAGAACGCCGTCGACCTCGAGCATATCTCGCTCTTCCCCGTCAAGACTTTCAACGGTCACGAGAACGGTCTCCGCGCCGACATAGCGCAGGCTCTTGCCGATGTCAAGCCCGGCATCTTCCGCTTCCCCGGCGGATGTATCGTAGAGGGCACCGAGATTTTCGACCGCTACCAGTGGAAGAACACCGTCGGCCCGGTCGAGAACCGTCCGCTGAACCTCAACCGCTGGCAGTATGAGTTCATGCACCGCTTCTCGCCTGACTACTATCAGACCTACGGTCTCGGTTTCTACGAGTACTTCCTTCTCTCCGAGGAGATGGGCGCCGAGCCTCTGCCTGTGCTCAACGTCGGCATGGTCTGCCAGTATGAGAATCCCGACCCGAGCGTACAGGTTCCCGTCGACAGCCTCGCTCCCTATATCCAGGACGCCATCGACCTTGTGGAGTTTGCCAACGGCGACCCCTCCACCACATGGGGCAAGGTGCGCGCCGAGATGGGTCATCCCGCGCCCTTCAATCTCAAGTTCCTCGCCATCGGCAACGAGCAGTGGGGCCCCGAGTATGTCGAGCGCCTCGAGCCCTTCGTCAAGGCCATGCGCAAGGCTTGTCCTGAAATAAAGATTATCGGTTCGTCCGGTCCTTCGGCCGACGGCAAGCAGTTCGACTATCTCTGGCCGGAGATGCGCCGTCTCGGCACCGACCTTGTCGACGAGCACTACTATCAGACCGAGGACTGGTTCCGTAACAACGCAGCCCGCTACGACAGCTACGACCGCAAGGGTCCGAAGGTATTCGCCGGCGAGTATGCCTGCCACACCAAAGGCCGCAAGTACAACAACTTCGACGCTTCGCTGATGGAAGCAGCCTTCATGACAGGCCTCGAGCGCAACGCCGACATCGTGCACATGGCCACATACGCGCCTCTGCTCGCTCACGAGAAGGGATGGCAGTGGCGTCCTGACATGATATGGTTCGACAACGACACCGTGCGCCTCACATCAAGCTACTTCGTGCAGCAGCTCTACGCCACCAACCGCGGCGAGCGCGTGATGCCTCTGCTCGGTGCCGACGGCAAGCCTCTCACCGGTCAGGACGGTCTCTATGCGTCGGCCGTGAGTGATGCCGACGGCGGCTACATTGTCAAGATTGCCAACATCAACAAGGAAGCGCGCACTTTCGACCTCAAGGCAAGCGGTCTTAAGAAGGCCGTGCTCGCTGATGCCGAAGTGACCGAGTTCGGCGCTCCTGCCGACCGCGCAAGCAACTACTACAGCGCCTCCGACCTTCGCCACCGTACCATCGCCGCACCAGCCAAGGGCGAGCCTATGGTGATAGAGGTTCCCGCAGAGACATTTGCGGTGATTAAAATCTCAGTGGCCAAGGCTGCGAAGAAATAATCGACAGATACCCACAATAAAAAACGGGAGGCTCAGCAGCGAGCCTCCCGTTTTTTATTGTGGGTTGTTGCGCGATGTCTTATCGGATAAGAATCTTTTCGTTGCCGCGGATGTAGATGCCGGGAGCGGGAGTACCGCTTACGCGGCGGCCGTTGATGTCGTAGAGCTGCTCTTCGGCACCGTCAGCGATGACGGGAGCAACGACCGACGACACGCCCTTCTGCACGAAGTTTATCTCCTCGGGAGTGAGGGCGGTGTTGTAGACGCGGAAGTTGTCGATTGTGCCGACGAAGTCGACGTTATCCTTGGCGTAGGATGTGTCCCACCACTGTGTGCGGCCGATATAGTTGCGGCCGTCGGTGAGCGACTGAGCGAGCATGTAGGGCTCGCCTGTCACGTTCTTGCCCGATGCGAGTTCCTCGCCGTCGACATAGATGGTTGTGGCGCCTGTGCCTGCCGAGAAGGTGACGGCAATCTGCACTATGGTCTTGGTGGGAAGAGCCTTGTCGGACTGCACCATGGTTGTTGTGCCTCCGCCGAGCTTGAGTCCGGCAGCCACTTTGGCAGCGCGGAAGAAGAGGCTGTTGCCGTTGTTGCAGCCGAAGTCGTAGATGCGGGGAGCGCCCGATGTGGAGTTTATGACAGCGTCAAAACTCACGGTGTAGCTTCTGAGACCGGTGAGGAGTCCGGCGGGTACGATGGCGTAGCCGTTCTTCTCGAATCCCGCTGCGGTGTTTGCGCTGAGGTCGAGTGTGCCTTCGACCTTGGCGTTTCCTTTGACGAGGAGGTCGCGGCCATTGCCGCTGAGGTCGCGCACGGTCTTGTCGCCGTCTTTTTCGGTGACGTTATCTTTCTCGAAGTCGTACGAGGCGATGAGGTTTCTGGCGATGTCGCGGGGCAGAGCCTTGACGGCAAAGTCCTTGGTGCGGCCGGCGACGGCGGCGGTGAGTGTCACGTCGGTCTCGGCCTTGGGGGCTGTGAAGATGCCGCTTTCAGAGATGATGGCAGGCTCGGACGATGTCCATGTCACGTCGAGGCCCGATGCCTTGGCGGGGAATACGAAGTCGGTCACGAACTCGCCGGGGATCGCGAGGCCTTCGAGAGCGACGTCAGAAATCATCATTTTGACCTGGTTCTGGT
>JAICZO010000234.1 GCA_029057255.1 Muribaculaceae bacterium
CAACACCATCATGCAGTGCGTCGACAAAATCCGCGACACAGCCACCAGCCACGAGCGTCTCTTCTTCATCGAAGTCATGGGACGCGACGCCGGATTCCTTGCCCTCAACGGTGCCATCGCATCGGGCGCCGAAGCTGCGATTATCCCCGAGATATCGACCGAAGTCGACCAGCTTGCCGAGCTGATTCAGAACGGCTTCCGCAAGAGCAAGAACTCATCCATCGTCCTCGTTGCCGAGAGCCCCGTCACCGGCGGTGCCATGGGACTGGCCGAGCGCGTAAAGAACGAATACCCCGGCTACGACGTGCGAGTATCAATCCTCGGACACCTGCAGCGAGGCGGCTCGCCGACAGCACATGACCGCATCCTGGCATCGCGCATGGGTGCTGCCGCCATCGACGCCCTCCTCGAGGACCAGCGCAACGTCATGATCGGCATCAAGAACGACGAGATAGTATACGTCCCCTTCTCCAAAGCCATCAAGAACGACAAGCCCATCAACCGAGAGCTCCTCAACACCCTCCGTCGACTCTCAATCTGATAAAAAAAATATACCGCACAGAGCCTGCCGCACGAACAATACGGCAGGCTCTGCTGTTGTATATAGCAAGAGAAGGCATTTTTCTGACCTTATTAAAAAGTCGAACTACACGAAAAAGCGATAACCTTCTCAGCCCCCGCGCAAGCGTGGGGCTTTTTTTATGCCCCGTTCGTGCTATTGTCTCAAAAAAATATGTAACTTTGCAGCGCAATGGCATCCCGAAAGCTCCGGAGGGAGCGACATCCGACGCCTAAAAGCCGTCAGACAAGGGATTTAATAGGGAATCCGGTGAGAATCCGGAACAGTACCCGCTGCTGTATGTCCTGCCGTAATCTGCCGCACTATGCCATTGAGGCCGCAAGACCTTGAGAAGGCGCTGCATGATAAGGACGAGTCAGAAGACCTGCCATAGCCGTAAAAATACAGATTTGTGCCTGCGGGACTATGGGCAGCGATTCAAGGTTCTTTCCTTTCATGCAGAGGGAAGGCTCTCCCCCTTTCTTTGTCATTCTCCTCCCCGATAAAGGGGAGTCTCTGAACTTTTTTCCCGCCGGCGTACAATCTGAGAGAAGTACGCAGACGGGATTTTTATGTTCTGAGTATTAATCCATGACAAGGAAAATGAGACATATGGCCGCTATTGCCGCGGCTCTGATAATATCAGCTCCGGCTGCGGCCGGCACTCAGCAGCACGAAGACACTGAGCCTCGCAGGCTGCGCGAAGTGCTCGTCACGGCACGCGCGACGAAACCTGCCGTCATACCCGCACAGACGCTGTCGGGCGACGAGCTCCGAAGGCTCAACAGCAACAGCGTGGCCGACGCGCTGCGCTACTTCGCCGGCGTACAGGTCAAGGACTACGGCGGCGTCGGAGGCATAAAGACGGTCAACGTGCGCTCGATGGGCACCAACCATACGGCTGTCTCGTACGACGGCATCGAACTGGGCAACGCGCAGCTGCAGCCCGAGCGCGTCACGCAGTATAACTTCGGTGTGCTCTACGACAACCGGGGCTCGGGCCTGATAGCCGCCGCGTGAGACGGGGCTGACATATACTACAACAAGGTGCGCGACAAGATCATAGCCTACCCCAAGGGGCAGCAGTTCAGATGGACGATGCTCAATCTCGGCATTGTCGACATACGCGGCGCCGACATCAACGCCCTGCTCACTGTCAGCCCCGCCGAGGACCTGTATATAACAGGCCGGGTGCAGTACACCTTCCAGAGGGCCATCGACGTGACTTCGCCGGCCGACAACTACTACCGACACCAGATTCCCTACATACCGCGGCACTCAGGCTCGGCTGTCGTCAACGCCACATGGCGCGGGTGGGGGCTAAACTACTCATGGATATACGTCGGCGTGCGATACAACCAGCAGGAGAACATACGCTACAACCACACTCAGCCGTGGTATACATCCGACATATCGGTCAGCAAAGACCTGCGGCTCGGTCGCGTCGGCATGCGGGTGCTCGTCGAGGTCAACAACCTGCTCAGCCAGGACTATGACGTCATAATCAACTACCCTATGCCCAAGCGCAACTACAGGGTGACTATCACGACCCAAATATAAGACCATGATTATAAGGAAGTTTATAATATATTTTCTGCCACTCCTGATCGTTGCCACGGGCTGTCGCGAGGACGAGCTCGTGGTACCGACGGAGTATAGCATCATACCCGACACTCCCGCGCCGGACTCGCACATACGCGGGCTGTATCTGGTCAACGAGGGCAACATGGGCTCAAACAAATGCACGCTCGACTTCCTCGACTACCGCACAGGGCTATACGCCCGCAACATATATGCCGAGCGCAACCCTTCGGTCGTCTAAGAGCTGGGAGACGTGGGCAACGACATCGGCATATACGGCTCCAAACTGTACGTCGTGGTCAACTGCTCGCATAAGGTCGAGGTGCTCGACGCCCGCAGCGGCGTGCGGCTCGGGCAGATCGACATCCCCAACTGCAGATATATCCGCTTTCACCGCGGTAAGGCATATGTCAGCTCCTATGTAGGGCCTGTCCTCATCGACCCCTCGGCCCCCAAGGGTGCCGTCTACCGCGTCGACACACTGTCGCTTGCCGTCACAGGCAAGGTGACCGTCGGCTACCAGCCCGAGGAGATGGAGACCGTCGGCGACTATATGTACGTGGCCAACTCGGGCGGATACCGCGCCCCGGCCTACGACAACACCGTATCGGTGATACAGCTGATTGACTTCAAGCAGGTGCGGCAGATACCCGTCGACATAAACCTGCACCGCATCCGCAAGGACCGCTACAACCGTCTGTGGCTGACGTCGCGCGGCGACTATGAGCAGCGCCCTCCCCGACTGTTTGTCCTTGAGCGCGACTCCCGCTCGGGGCAGATGGAAGTATGCGACACACTGGCGGTGGCTTGTTCGGGCATGGCATTCCGCGGCGACTCGCTGCTCTACTTCGGCAACGCATGGAGCAATTTCACAGCCTCGGGGCGTATCAGCTACGGCATTATCGACATCCGCACCCGCCGCGTCGTGGCCGACTCCTTCATCACCGACGGCACCGAGGGCGACATCGCAGTGCCCTACGGCATTGCCGTACATCCCGAGACCGGCGACATCTTCCTGACCGACGCCCGCAACTATGTGTCGTCGGGCACCCTCTACTGCTACGACCGCCTCGTGCGCCGCAAGTGGAGCGTGCGCACAGGCGACATCCCCGCTCACATCACCTTTCTCGAAGAATGAAAAAACTGCTATTCATAATACTCCCGCTCGCAACGGCCGCCTGCAGCAGCGACATCCCGACAGTGAATCTCGGCATCGACGACATATACTATGTCAGCCGCATGCAGAAGCTGCCGCTCAATCCGGCATTCATCGTCAGAGTCGACCCCGCCACTCTCGAGTGCGAGACAGTCCCGGTTCCCGACGGTATGTACCCGCCTGCCAACTCATGGTATGCGTGGACTCCCGACGCTTTCGTGGCATCGGCCAAAGACAATTGCCTGTACTGGAAGGGCGGCTCCGACCGCTGGTTTTCCGGCTCCAAGATATACCGCTACGACCTTGACAGCGGCACCTTCTCGCTGTGGGCCGACCTCGACGCCGACGTCTACACCCTCTCGGGAGTATATGTCGGAAGATACCCGGCGGCTGACGGCGGCATCACTCTCCCGCGGTCGCTCTCTCCGGGCGTGTACATCGCCCGCTCGGGAGGCTCCGCGGTGAAAATCGCCGTCAGATAGCACCCCTTCATAACCAACCAAAGCAAACAGGCTGCACCCGCAATCGGCGGACGCAGCCTGTTTGTCTTGAAGGTATGCTGTTTATCTGAGTACCGAAACGGCGGCCTCGTAGTCAGGCTCTTCCGTAATCTCCTCGACAAGCTGACGGTAGATGACAGTGCCGTCGGTGTCGATGACGATGACGGCGCGGGCGAGAAGTCCGGCAAGAGGGCCGTCAACAATCTGCAGCCCGTACTGCTGCGAGAATGTGGGCGAGCGGAAAGCGGATGCTGCCACCACTCCCTCGATGCCCTCGGCTACGCAGAAGCGGTTCATGGCGAAGGGAAGGTCCATCGACACACAGATGACGGCCGTGTTGTCGAGGCCGGCAGCCTCGGCATTGAAGCGGCGCACCGACGCGGCGCAGACCGGAGTGTCGAGACTCGGGAAAACGTTGAGAACCACGCGGCGACCTTCGAAGTCGGAGCAGCGTATGTCAGCGAGATCCTTTGTGACAAGGCTGAAGCAAGGTGCCTTTGTTCCGACTGCGGGGATATTTCCGTAGGTGTGGCACGGTGTGCCTTTGAAAAAGATTGTCTCCATTTGTTTATTGCTTGAATTCTGAGTTATAGTAATATGTATGTTCAGCGGGCGGAGCCTGCAAGAACCGTCTTCTGTATAACAACAGAACGCAGCTCTGTGTTGTAGCCGCAGTTGAAATCGCTCACCGTGCCGTCAGGACTGACGAAGATAAGCACCGGCGTGAGCGACCCGGCGCCGCAGCGCGCGGCTATCCCGCGGCTGTTGAAGAGAACGGCCTCGCCGGGCTGCGGCGCACCTGTCAGAGCCTCGACCTGATCGGGGCGGTGGTCGGTGAAAGCGAGCACCAGCTCGGCCTGCATAGGCAGCGAGCCGACGGCCGCACGCAGGTCGTCGATGAGTGCCGGCGTAGTGTCGACCGACGAGTCGAGTATGGCAATCACCGCGGGCGTGCCTGTAGCCTCGCCCCTTGCACGGCTGTATCGGGTGCCGTCGATGGCGGGAGCGTTAATCTCGGGGAGAGGGGTGCCGGGCAGCGAGCGGAGGGTGAATGTGCTCTCGCGGTAGCGCCCGAAGGCTGCGGGCTGACGTGCCGCGATGACGTCGGCCGTGAGAGGGCGACAGTCGTCGGGAGCGCTGTAGCCGTGGTATGTGACGGCGATGCTCTGCTCTC
>JAICZO010000235.1 GCA_029057255.1 Muribaculaceae bacterium
CCTTAAGTCCGGGGATTTTTGATGCGAGGTCGACCACGAGGTCACGGCGACGCTCGAATGCCTTGTTCATTTCGGCTATGCAGTCTTGCGGGCCGTTATAGGCGGCTTCGGCTGCTTTCTGTGCGATTGACGAAGCGTTTGATGTATATTGTCCCTGAAGTTTGGTGACAGCCTTTGAGAGCCACTGGGGAGCTGCACAGTATCAGATACGCCATCCTGTCATGGCATATGCTTTTGACACGCCGTTGATGATGACCGTGCGGTCGGCGATTTCGGGGAATGAAGCCAGCGATACAATCTCACCGCCGGTATAGTTGATATGCTCGTATATTTCGTCAGCGATGACAAGTATCTGCGGGTGGCGTGCGAGGACAGCCACGAGAGCGGCGAGTTCGTCGCGGGTGTAGACACTGCCGGTGGGGTTCGAGGGCGAGCAGATGATGATAGCGCGTGTGCGGGGTGTTATAGCCGCCTCGAGCTGAGCGGGAGTAATCTTGAAGTCCTGCTCCACACCTGCGGGCACGAGCACGTTATGCCCCTCGGCAAGTTTTACCATCTCTACATAGCTGACCCATGCCGGAGTGGGGATGATCACTTCGTCGCCGGGATTGACGGCCGCGAGGATAACATTGCACAGCGCGTGCTTGGCACCGTTGCCCACTACAATCTGCGCAGGCTCGAAGGTGAGACCGTTCTCACGCGAGAGCTTCTCGGCAATGGCCTTGCGGAGGCTCATGTAGCCGGGCACGGGAGTGTAGAACGAGAAATTGTCACCTATAGCCTTGACGGCCGCAGCCTTGATGTGGTCAGGTGTGTTGAAGTCGGGTTCGCCGACAGAAAGATTAATCACATCGACGCCCTGAGCCTTGAGCTCGGCGCTCTTCTGCGACATGGCGAGCGTCTGCGACGCTGCCAGCGACTGTACTCGTGCTGAAATCTGCATATTGGTGAGACTAAAGATTGTTAGACATTATCTGCGACGCTTTGCGTTCTGACGTGCCTGCTGGCGCTGGGCAGCCTCGGCCTGCTTCTGAGCCTCTTCGAGACGTGCCATCCATCCGCTTTTCTTGCGGGGCTTGCGGGCGTTCTCGAGGAGCTGCTCGCGCACCTTGTTCTCGTCCATAACCTTGCGGAACACCCATGTCTGGATGATGGTTATGAGGAGCGAGAGCAGGTAGTAGTAGCTCAGGCCCGAGGCATAGTCGTTGAAGATGAAGAGGAACATCACGGGCATGATGTACGACATCATCTTCATGCCGGGCATGCCTGCGCTCTGAGGCTGGCTCTGCATGCTGACCTTCATATAGACGATGTTGATGACGGTCATCAGAAGGCAGAAGAGGCTCACGTGATTGCCATAGAAGGGAATAGAGAACGGCAGTGTGAAGATCGAGTCGGGTGCCGACAGGTCATGTGCCCAGAGGAAGGACTGGCCGCGAAGCTCTATTGCCGAGGGGAAGAAGGAGAACATGGCGATGAGCACCGGCATCTGCAGCAGCATGGGCAGACAGCCCGAGAAGGGGCTTGCGCCGACGCGGCTGTAGAGAGCCATCGTCTCCTGCTGACGCTTCATGGCGTCGGCCTGGTCGGGATATTTGTCGTTTATCTCCTTGATTTCTGGAGCGAGCACACGCATCTTGGCCTGGCTCTTGAAGCTCTTGAAAGTGAAGGGGAAGATGATGAGCTTGATGAAGATTGTCAGCAGCAGGATGATGATGCCGTAGTTGCTGATGAAGGAGCCCAGGAACGTGAACACGGGGATGACAATAAGTGTATTGATCCAGCGGAAGAGTCCCCAGCCCAGCGGGATAAGGCGTGTCAGCGACAGGTCCTCGTCATGGCCGAGAGTGGCGTCGAGACCCGAGAGGATGGGATAGTCGTTGGGGCCGAAGTAGAAGTCGAACGATGCCGCAGTGCCGTCGGCCACTGTATAGGGCAGGGTTGCGATCATCGACATGTCCTTGAGGTAGACGTCGCCCTTGAGGTCGGTCGATGTGAGGTCGGCGGTGGTGAAGCAGTCGCGGGCGATGATGACGCTCGAGAAGAACTGGTTCTTGAAGGCGACCCAGCGGATGCGTCCTGTCAGGCTCTCGTGGTCGTCTTTGATAGACTCGAGTTCGTCGACGCTCTCGCCGATATACTTGTAGTAAATGGCGCTGTTGCGCTCCTCGAAAGTCTTGCCAAGCTCGTTGCGTGCCATTTTCTGACGCCAGTCGAACTCCATCGACGATGTGTTGGCGGGCAGAATGGCGCCCATGCCCTTCTGCACGATGTCCATGCGCAGGGTGTATGCGTCGGCAGCGAGGGTGTAGCGGATACCCCATGCCGACTTGTTGTCGGGCAGCAGCATCATAGTCACGGCAGTGTCGCCTTCGACCACGGGGGTGAAGTTGAAGTCGCGGGTGTCGATGCGCTGGTCGGCGGTGTTGAACTTGAAGCCGTAGCCGTCGTTATCGTCGCGGAACAGGAGTATGTTCGACGGCTCGGGGCCGACTTCGGTCTTGTAGTTCTTGAGCTCGACCTGGCTCACACGTCCGCCACGGGTCGAGAGCGTCACCTTGATAAGGTCGTTCTCGAGCACGATGTCGCTGTTGTCGCCCGAGAGATGACGGGCAAAGCCTTCGTACTTGACGGCATTGTCGATGACGGCATGCACGGCCTTCGCAGCCCTTGCGCTGCGGGCAGCTGTCACGGTGGCGCGGTTGGCAAGCAGGTCGTTGATAGCTACTGACTCGTCGCCGTCGACATATACGCCGGAGAGGCCGGCCACGCTGTCGAGTGTAAGTTTCAGATTCTCGTTGGTGAATGTTACGGTACCGTCTGCAGCGGCAGTACCCATCGCACGTACGGCGCCTGCCAGTGCGGCGCTGTCAGCCGGCTCGAAAGCGACAGCCGATGCCTTTTCGCTCTGAGCGCGTGCAGCCTCGAGAGCCTCGTTTGCGGCCTGTTCCTGACGTGCGCGCTCGGCGGCGATCTCAGCCTCGGAGGGCTTTGTCAGCCAGAAGAAGCCGAACATCACGGCAGCCATCAGCACAAGGCCGGTGAGTGTGTTTTTATCCATTATCTATTATAGTATGAATTAGTTTGCCGGGGTGTCTGAGGATTGAAAATCCGCATTACGCAGCCGGCAGGAAGTTTTATTCAGTTGTTAAACCATTTTCACGCAAAATTACAAATTTTCCACGACACTGACAAATGGCCGCAGACCTCAAGTCCGATAAACTATCCGTTCCACATCATATCTCTATTAAAGAGCAACGGACAGGAAGCTCAAAACGAGGTTCGATGAAGCCCCCTGGAACAGAAAAGATAAAATCGCCCACAGCTTGTGGGCATATTTCAGATTCAGAATTGCCTACAAGATGTGGGCAGTTTGTAGTCAGCTCACCATAAAGAAATTAGAACAGGTCACTCGGAAACGACGCTGAGGCGGTCATGGTTCAGTCTGGCTGTATAATCCTGCACGAATGCCTGTGCAAAGCGCAGCATGTCAAGGGCTTCTGACGGCACCTCACCCTCGAGCGGGGCGCTCATGAAAATATCGGCTTGGGTGTCGTACACTTCGTCGACAGCGCCGAGGTCGGGCGTGGTATAGATCGTATACCGGGTGCCGATGACTATATAGCGGCCGCCGTCGGTGCGTGCTATGCCGTAGCCACGGTAGCTGTCGGACAAAGCGTCGGCGCCGACGCTGACATACGGGCTGTCGTAGCCTATCAGCGACAGCGTCGTGGCGGCGATATCGTGCTGACTGACAACGCGGTCGCAGACAACGCCCTGCTCTACCCCGCCCCCGGGCGCGTAGATTACAAAGGGGATGTGATTGCGCACATAGTCGCCGTCGAAGGGGGTGCCTTTGAAGTCGCGGTTGCCGTGGTCGGCGGTGATGACAAAAATGGTGTTGTCATACCAGGGCTGCGTGGCGGCAAGGCTGAAGAAGCGCCTAAGCGCCATGTCGGTATACTCGAGTCCGCGCTCGGGCGAGGCCTCGGGATGAATGAAGACGGATGTATCCCAGTCGTCGGGGACGGTGAACGGGCCGTGGGCCGAGACGGTAAACCATGTGGCAATGAAGGGCTGACGCAAGGTGCCGAGGTCCCGGGCCACAAATGCCGCCATAGGATAGTCGAAGATACCCCACATGCCGTCGAAGTCGCGGTCGTCGCCGTAGGCCTCACGGTCGATTATTCGGTGATAGCCCGAGGCATAAGCCGTCTGGTCGATATTGAACGACCCGTGTTTGCAGCCATAGTAGAATGTTGTGTCCCAACCTTTTGCAGCCAGCAGTCTTGCGGGAGAGTCGAGGGTGTTCTTGTTGTATGGCGACAACATGAAGTAGAAGGGGTCGAAGGCGGGGAAGCCTGTCATGACGGCCGTGGCTCCGCCGCACGACGAGCGGCTGCATGCTATCGTATGCGCGAAAACGAGCGAGTGCCCCGCTATCGAGTCGAGGAAAGGCATCAGCCCGCGGCGTGTACCTGTCACCGACAGGGCGTCGACCCACTCGGCGCCGCCGCTCTCGATGATGATGTTGACGATATTGCGCCGACGGACAGAGCCTTCGGGCGCTCCGGGGTGATACGATGACCGGATGGCGGCGAGAGTGTCGGCGGGCATCAGCTCAATCTCAGGCTCGATATTGCTCTTCTTGCGGTTGAGCGAGCGCAGGATGCAGAAGGGCGAGTTAAGCACTACGTTGATATGCGGAGCCTTGCGCACCACAAATGCGGCATCGGGGATGGCAAGGGGTATGCCCGAGCCTACACGCCCGCGCATGGCAAGGAAGGTAAGGCCGCCGAAGAGGACAAACAGGCCGACCGCCGCACGCAGCCGCACAGGCGGCTCCGGAGCGGTGACGCGCACTCGCAGCGAAGCCCACACCAGCAGGGCTATCACCGCCGCGCCGGCAGCGAAAGCCCACCAGTAGTCGGCGGCATACTGCCCCACTATCGAGCCTATCGACGAGTCGGTGGTGATGTTGAGGACGTTGGTCCAGCGGAGCCGCGCTCCCGTGAAGCGGTAGTAAGGGATGTCGCCGATGTTTATGGCGAGCATCAGCGAGTTGCATATCCAGTAGACCCAGTCGCTCACACGCCTGTAGATGCGGTTATATACAAAGCCGAAAGGCAGGATGTTCATCGCTATGAACAGCGCGTTGAAGTATGCGGCGGCGGTGAGGTCGAAGCGCACGCCATGCAGCGACAGCCGGAGCAGCTCGCCCATCGACGGCGACCCGACGACATCGGCGTTATATGCCGCAAAGGCAAAGCGTGTGAGCCACAGCAGCACAAGTGCCACGGCAAAGCGATAGAGCATGGCGGTGTAGACACCGGCGCGGAAAGTCAGCCTGCACATATCGCTTCTCCTATTACAAAACACAACGATACGGCAAACATCAGCATGGCTGTTATGCCCAGGCAGGGGTTGAGCTCATGGCCGCTCTTGCGCGACATGAAGGTCACCACACGTGCCGACAGTGCTACATAGCCGACAGGCACTGCAAGCCACAGCGGCCCGATGTCGTACCACCGCCCGAACATCAGCACCGAGGCCAGTGTGGCGAAGAGGATGTACAGCACGAGCACGGTCTTGCGGCCGAAGACGGTGGCAAGGGTGTGCTTCCCGACAGCACGGTCGTCGGGTATGTCGCGGTAATTATTGACAATAAGCACATTGGCGCCCATCAGCCCGACGGCACACGAACCGAGGAAGACGTCGTGCGACCAGGCGAGAGCCTGCACATAGTAGGTGAGGTTGACAGGCACGATGCCGAAGAAGACAAAGACGGCCGCCTCGCCCAGACAGTGTGTCGACAGCGGCCACGGCCCTGCGCTGTAGGCAAGTGCGCCGATGCCTATCAGCGCTCCTGCGGCGATAAGCCATACGCCGCCCCAATACACCAGCGAAAGGCCGACGACGGCAGCAAGCGCGAGGGTGGCGAAGACGGCGCGCTTCATCGAGGCGGCGCTCAGGTCGCCCTCGGTGACGCCTCGGCGCGGCCCCTCGCGGCCGACACGGTCGCGGCCGGCGCGGTAGTCATAGTATTCGTTGGCAAAGTTTGACGCTATCTGACACAGAACGGCAAAGAGCAGGCACAGCGCGGCAGGCGCGGCCTTGAAGGTGCCGTCTGCTATATTGAAGCCGACGGCTGTCAGCACTCCCGCCACCGATACTGGCAGCGTACGCAGGCGCATGGCCTCTATCCAGGCTTTAAGGGTTTTCATCGCGCAAAATTAGCATTTTTCCGCGACACACCCAAAAGCATCACAGGGTCAGCATGACGTTATATTTGCGCAGCCTGAACTCGGGGTGATATGATTCTTTTGCGAAACGCAGGCCGGGGTCGCCGCCGTCATCTTCTCTGTTGATATACCTTATGGCAGGATGGCGCTCGCACATGCGCTCGGCGAAGAACTTGTTGACGGCCTCGCCCGCCCCCGCCACGGCATGCTCCATCTTCTCGATATGCAGCACGAGGGTATCGCCCGACACCTCGCCGGCGGTGAATGCCACAGGCCTGCCCGAGCCGTCGCGCAGCACGGCACCCTCGAGGCCGTATGCCTCATAGTCGCGGAGAACTTCGAGACACTGCTCGCGCTCATACTCGGCCATCACGGGGTCGGCCTTGTCGCCCTCGATACCGAGATTCTCGAAGAAATCTATGATTTCGGGGATATTGTCGGAGCATATGTCGTCGAGGCGCCAGCCGGGATTGTCGGCCTCGAATCGGTTGACATGGTTGCGTTTCTTGTTATATTTCTTGCCGGCCAGCGACGCAAGGGCGTGAGCGTCATAGATATAGTCGGCCCAGTCGGGCAACTCTTCTTCATAGACCGTGCCGCATGCGCGCAGCTCGTCGAGGCGGTCCTCGGGCACTGCCGTCAGCAGCGGCTCAAGCCCCGTGGCGCGACAGTATTCACGGATGAGAGCCATGCTCTCGGCCAGCGGCATGCGCCCCACGGGTAGCGAGAACGAGGGGCGGCGCGCTATATCCTCCGACAGGCCTCTGATAAACAGTGTGTCGCGATAGACACAGTACTCGTATCCGAAGTAATCGACCCACATGAATATCCCCCCTACGGTAAAATCGCATGTCCTCGACCCCGAACATCGCAGCAGCGGTCTGAAAAGCTCTATGTCCGATGGTCTGACGGGTGAAAAACCGAGGCGCCGCGGCATTGTGGCTACGGCAACAGCCGGCAGCCTATATTTGCGTAAGTTCTGCATAATGAATTTCGGTTATGTAATCAGTAAACAGTTGAAAAAAACGCTTCCGTACACCTGTTGCCGGGTATGACGGAAGCGCGTGGTATCGTGTCAGTTACAGCGTCTCGCAATCTCCGGGAGTATGGAGACAGTACAGCTTTGTCCTCGCGACGACAGCTTCGGGCAGATTCCAGGCGCCGAAGTCGCATGCCTTGTCGAACTCTCCCTTGAAGTGCATGGGGAAGAAGTCAGCAACCTTGATGGCGGAGAGGAACTGCACGGCACCGGCCTGACAGTCAGCGCCGAGCCTTGTGTCGACGGGGAAGAATGCGACGTCCACTTCAGGCACTTCGGATGCTATACGGTTGAGGATGACGGTGTACCTGTTGTGCTCGCGCTCCACTTCGGCAAGCGTGCTCTCGTCCTTCCAGTGCCAGTAGTTGAGGTCTCCGGCATGGAAGATGCGGAATCCGTCAGGCATGGTCACCAGATAGCTCACGCCGGCATCAGTCGAGCCGAAGGCACGGACGCGTATGTCGCCGGGCAGCCCTTCGGCCACATCGCCGGCGCTCATCCACTCGACGGGCACGTCGTCGCGGATGTCATTGGCCACGACATCGTTGGAGATGACATATACCCTGCGCCGGTTCTGGGCGAGATTGAATATTTCGGGGTTGAAGTGGTCGGGATGCCTGTGCGAAACGAAGAAGACCACGGGCCTGTCGCTGTCATGGCTCAGCGCTTTCTTCACTTCATGGGCGGGGTCGCGGAAATAGTCGAAGATAAGAATCACGTCGGGTCCTTCGACCATGAAGCCCGAGTTATCGAGATATGTTACTTTGGTTGCCATTTTCTGATGCTATTTTAATTGTCAGACCGTCGTAGGCCAGACTCACACCCTGCGGCAAGGTCGGCTCGGTCTCGGCATAGAGACCCAACTGATGGCTCACGTGGGTAAGAAAGGTCTGACGCGGTGCTGTCAATTTAATAACATCAAGAGCTTGCTGAAGGTTCATGTGCGACATGTGCGGGTCATGGCGCAGGGCATTGATGACGAGTGTGTCGATGCCGCGGATAGCGTCGATGGTCTCGTCGGGCACGACGCTCGCATCAGTGATGTAGGCGAGGCTGTCGCCCAACTTGTAGCCGTAGATAGGCAGGCGGCCGTGAATCAGAGGCAAGGCCGTGACTTCAAGGGGCTTGAAGCCCGGACCTAAATCTACAAGGAAAGGCTCGCCGGGGGCTACGCAGCGGAGGTCGAACTGCGGCACTCCGGGGTAGGGATGCTCGGCAAAGCAGTAAGGGACACGGGCACGCAGGTCGCCCGCCACATCCTCGCGGCAATAGAGGGGGAAGTGGCTGCCGGGAGCCGAGTAGGCATAGGGGCGGAGGTCGTCGACACCGCCGACATGGTCGTAGTGCGAGTGTGTGAGCAAGGCGCAGGCAAGGTCGGGGCACCCGGTGCGCAGCATCTGCTCGCGGAAGTCGGGGCCGCAGTCGATGAGCACCAGGGGCGCGCCCTGCTCGGTCTGCACCATTGCCGAGGCCCGCAGACGTCTGTCATGCGGGTCGTCGGACGTGCAGACGGGGCATTTGCAGCGCATCTGTGGCACGCCTGTCGACGTGCCGGTGCCGAGGAATGTAAGTTTCATTGTCGGAATCGTGTGAGATAACCGTCCTCAAAAATCAGGTAGACGCCGTCGGAGTATGTCCACCGCTCGACCATGCCCGCATAGGTAGGGATGCGCTCGAGCGACGGCGGAGCACCGAGGGCGAGGCGGCACTCGTCGCGGGTCATGCCCTCACGCACCTTCGAGGCGATGATCAGCTGCCATACGTCATCCTTTATTTCGGGATGCTCGCGGCGCGGGTCCTCGAACGCGAAGAGGGTGTCGAAGTTGCGTGTGGCGGCACGTGTGCTGCCGAGGCTCATCAGCACCAGGCGGTTGGCTCCGTCGGGGCAGGCCTTTGCCCTCAGAGCAGGGTCGACGATGCTGAAGAAGACGGCGAGAGGGAAGTTCTCGTTGCCCGGCACAACGCTGTCGATGCTCACTTCCACGTGCCGCAGCCCGGAGACAGCCTCGCGCTTGACAGGGTTGTACCACATCGGCGTGCGCACATAGTAGTGCTGACGGCGCATGGCCGAGTCGGCGCGTGCCACAAGGTCAAGGTCGATGGTGAACGGCACGTCAAGGCGCCCGAGAGTGTCGAGGCGAGCCTGCGACATGTCGGGCACGCGGTAGACGAGGCGCCGGCCGTCGTCGGAGACAAAGACGGCGTCCATAGCGTCGTCACCCGTAAGGCTCCGCGCAGGCACGAAGCTGTCGAAGAATATGTCATGGCCGCCAAGCCCCGACGTATTGTCGGAAGCCGCCGTGAAGACAAGCGATACGCGGTCGTTGGCCACTCTCAGCCTGCGGCCGCGCTGCCAGCGGGCGGGAGCCTCCGGCTTCAGCGCGGCAAGGAAGAGCTGCTCGGGCGTGATGCCCTCGGCCTGCTTGCGGCGCACATCGGAGCTGTCGATGCGGGGAGTGCTCTCGACACCGGTGAAGCAGCCACCGGCGCCGAGGAGCAGTATTGTTGTCAGCAGACTTATCGTATGTCGGGCTGCGCGTGTCACTTCGTGGCAGGTTCTTTGCCGAGGTTACGGAATATGAACGAGTAGATGTCGGCATACTCATCGACCACCTTTGCCACGGGCTTGCCTGCGCCGTGACCGGCCTTGCTGTCGATGCGGATGAGCTTGGGAGCGTCGCCGGTATTGGCGGCCTGGAGTGCGGCTGCATACTTGAACGAGTGGGCGGGCACCACACGGTCGTCATGGTCGGCGGTGGTGACCATGATTGCGGGATAGGGTGTGCCATCGTTGCTGATGTTGTGCACGGGCGAGTATGACAGAAGGTACTCGGCCATCTCGCGGCTGTCGTCGGCGGTGCCGTAGTCCGACGCCCAGTTCCAGCCGATGGTGAAGAGATGATAGCGCATCATGTCCATCACACCTACGCGGGGTATCGCCACCTTGAACAGGTCGGGGCGCAGGTTGACAGTGGCGCCGACGAGCAGACCGCCGTTGCTGCCGCCCTCGATGGTGAGGAGCTCGGGCTTGGTCCAGCCCTCGGCAATCATGTATTCGGCAGCGGCGATGAAGTCGTTGAAGACATTGAGCTTCTGCTGCTTGGTGCCTGCCACGTGCCAGCTCTCGCCATACTCGCCGCCGCCACGGAGATTGGCCTGCGCATAGATGCCGCCATTCTCGAGCCAGAGCAGACGGTTGGGGTTGAACGATGGGTTGAGGGTCACGTTGAAGCCGCCGTAGCCATAGAGGTAGACGGGGTTGGTGCCGTCCTTGACGGTGTCTTTGTGACGGACGGTGAACATGGGCACGCGTGTACCGTCGGCCGATTTGTAGAACACCTGCTCGGTGATGTAGTCGTCGGGGTTGAAGCCTTCGATCTGAGTCGACTTGAAGAGCTTGCTCTCGCCGGTGGCAAGGTCATAGCTGTAGACAGTCGAGGGATAGACAAAGGAAGAGAATGTGTAGAAGACGTCGTCGGACGAGCGCGACGATGAGAACGATACGGTGCCGTAGGTGGGCAGCTCTATCTCGCGCAGCATCTTGCCGTCGGTGTCGTAGAGGCAGGCCTTGTTGGAGGCGTCGCGGTCGTAGACAGCGATGAGGCGGTCCTTGCCGGCAAACTGCACTGATGTCAGCACGCCGCCCTCAGCATCCTCGGGGATTATTTCGCGCCAGTTCTCGCGGCCGGGCTTTGCGGGGTCGACGAGGACGAGGCGGTTGCGGCCGGCGCCTACCGATGTCAGCAGATATATCTTGCCGTCGACAATGTCGACAACGCCGTTGGTGAAGTCCTGCGAAGGCTCGACTGTCACCCACTTCGCTCCGGCGCGGCGCAGGTCCTTGACCATGAGGGCGTCGCCTATGCCCTGGCCGCCGACGATGACGGCGATGGCGCTTCCGTCGCCAGCCACTGCGGCGCTGTGGAAGTGGAGCGGGTTGTCACGGTCCTCGAAGGCAACCTTGTCCTCCGACTGGGGTGTGCCGAGGCGGTGATAGTAGATGTTGTGGTACTCGTTGGCGTTGCTGAACTCCTTGCCGGCCTCGGGCACGGGGTATGCGCTGTAATAGAAGCCGTCACCGTGCCATTCGGCGCCGGTGAACTTCGCCCACTCGATATGGTCGGGCAGGAGCTCGCCTGTGGCATTGTCCATGACGTATATCTCGGTCCAGTCCGAGCCTGAGCGCGAGATTGTGTATGCGGTATACTTGCCGTCCTTACTCTGGAAGAGTCCTGTCAGGGCGACAGTGCCGTCGTCCGACAGCTTGTTGGGGTCGAGGAATACTTCGGCCTCTCCGTCGGGAGTGTCGGCGCGGTATATCACAGCCTGGTTGTGCTTTCCGTCGTTTGCGGAGAAATAGTACTTTCCGTCCTCTTCTTTCCAGGGGGCGCTTCTGCGGCTGTAGCGGTTGAGGGTGTCGAGGCGGCGGTGGAGAGCGTCGCGGAAAGGTATGGCGGAGAGATAGTCGCGGGTGACTGCATTCTCG
>JAICZO010000236.1 GCA_029057255.1 Muribaculaceae bacterium
GCCTGCGACACCACCGACCGCTTCTTCGAGCCTGCCACAAACTGGCTCAAGGGTGACGCCAAGGGCAACTTCAAGAAGTACCCCAACCACCACCACTTCACCGCCAAGACCGACAAGGCTCCCGTCTACCGCTTCGCAGCCCTTGTCAACTCGCACGCCGTGAAGCACCCCTCGGTCATCCCCAGCATCCGCCGCGACGGCACCATACGTGTGCCCGGATGGCTCATCAACGTCAACCTCTCGACCGAAGGCAAGCCCTCGTTCACTGTCCGCAAGGAAGGCGACATGACAGTCACGGTCACCTATGAAGGCGAGGAGACCATCATCAACGACAACGGCTATGTGACCACACTGACCGACGTCGTACCCGATCTCGAAATATGATAAAACACAAACCGAAATACTACCAATGAAAAGATTAAGCACACTTCTCTTGGCCGTTGCAATAGCCGCTCTGACGGCGGTCAACGCTCAGATGCCGCGCATACGCACATCGGCGCCCGCTGAGAAAACGGCTCAGAAAGGCGCTCCCGCTCCGAAGGTTAAGGCTTCGGACAAGGCCGAAGGCAAAAAAGCCGCGAAGGCAGGAGCTGCCAAAGCTAACCGCAACAATGGCGGTAAGAAAGGTTCTAAGAAAGCCGTCGAGACTGTAACACCCTCGTCGGATATATACATGGCGCTGAAGACCAACGTCGCATACGATGCGCTCGCGGTCATCAACCTCGCATACGAGTGCCAGTTCGCAAAAAAATGGACTGCCGAGCTCCCCGTGATGTGGAGCCTCTGGGACTGGAAGGAAAGCCGCGGTGTGCGCACCGTAGCCATTCAGCCCGGTGTCAAGTACTGGTTCTCAAGCCCCGGCAACGGCAACGCTGTCGGTGTCGACTTCGACCTCGCGTGGTACAACGCACGCTGGGACGACTCCCGCTATCAGACCGCCGGACGCCCCGCGATGGGCGCAAGCGTGGTCTACGCCTATTCCCTCAACATGGGACGCGGCTGGAAGGCAGAGTTCTCGCTCGGTGTCGGATACATCAACACCCGCTACAACACATACTATAATATCAGCAACGGCGCGCTGATCGATACCCGCACGAAGAACTACTTCGGCCCCACACGTGTCGGCATCAGCCTCGTATACTCACTCTAACCCCCAATCAACTACCCAACAGCAATGAAAAAGTATCTCTTAATGGCAGCTTTAGCCGTCGGCTCGCTCTTTCAGACCGGCTGCGACCTGCTGCAGGAGCCCGAGGGAACGGGGGTAGACCCCACCCAGGTTAACGTCGACGTCGCTGTCGACCTCAATCTCACCCTGCCCGACACCGAGGGCGCTTACGACGACCTCGTGCCCGAAGTGGGCGAGGAATTTGTACGCCGCTTCATCATCGAAGCCGTCCTCGCCGACGGTACCGTCGCTCAGCGTCAGGTGGCATATGAGGAGAACGTGCCCGGCAAGACCGAGTACTCGTTCCAGACCAAGTTCCGCCTCAACGCACGCCAGTACAGCGTGCTCGTGTGGAGCGACTACGTAAATGCCGAGGACCGCGAGTCCAACCTCTACTATGACGCAAGCTCGCTCACTCCCGTGATGCCCTGGGGCAACTACGTGGGCAACAACGAGCGCAAGGATTGCTTCCGCGGCTGCACCGCGCTCGACCTGCGCGAGTACCGCGACCAGTGGGCCGCAAGCCTCACTCTCGATGTAGAGATGCAGCGCCCCGTAGGCCGCTATCAGATTATCACCACCGACCTCGGCGCATTCCGCCAGCGTCTTGCCGACGGTATCATCTCCGGCTCGGAGTTCTCGGTGCGCATCCGCTACGCCGACTACCGCGCCACAGCCTACAACGTGCTCCAGAACGTACCCAAGAATTTCCTTTCGTACCTTTTCTATAAGACAACTCTCAAAACCGAAAACTGGAACGGCGACCAGGCTTCGATTAGCCTCGGCTTCGACTACTGCTTTGTCGATGCAGGTGAGGAAGGCTCGAAGATTCCTGTTGAGATCGAGATTCTCAACGAGAAAAACCAGCAGGTGTCGCGCACCGTGCTCTCGCTGCCCGTCGTGCAGGGATACAACACGGTAGTGTCAGGCCGATTCATGACCGGCACCGACGACGGCTCTGTCTCGGTGGACCCCGGCTACGACGGCACCATCGACATCGACCTCGGTAAATTATAATTGATGATAAGGAATAATCAACTTTAAAGTTTAATATATTATGAAAAATTTTTCTAAGATTCTCTTCGGCTTCGGCACTATGCTCGCTATGGCGTCGTGT
>JAICZO010000237.1 GCA_029057255.1 Muribaculaceae bacterium
GTTGTGCGGAGTCTCCGTTATTTTGCTTCCCAGCCGAGAGCGCTCGCTCCGAGGACAGCAGCGTCAGCTTCCTTGAGCTCGCTGAGGATTACCTTGGGCTTGCCCTTGAACATTGAGAGCATGTTGCGGTCCATAGCCTCCTTGAGGGGGCGGAGCAGCAGGTCGCCGCTCTTGGCGAGACCGCCGAAGATGATGAATGCCTCGGGCGAGGAGAATACCGTCATGTCGGCCATGGCTTCGCCGAGTATGGTGCCGGTGAAGTTGAAGATGTCCTTGGCCAGGTTGTCGCCGTTGATAGCGGCGTCATATACATCCTTCGATGTAATGTCCTCGACAGGCATGTTGCGCAGTGCCGAAGGCTCGTTGCGCGCCTCGAGGAACTCGCGAGCGGTGCGTGCCACGCCTGTTGCCGAGCAGTAAGTCTCGAGACAGCCGGTGCGTCCGCAGCCGCACAGACGGCCGTTGTTGCGTTTGACGATGATGTGACCCAGCTCGCCTGCGAGTCCGTCGTGGCCGTATACGACCTGTCCGTTGATGACGATGCCGGAGCCTACGCCGGTTCCGAGAGTAATCATGATGAAGTCTTTCATGCCGCGGGCCGCGCCGTAGGTCATCTCGCCGAGAGCGGCAGCGTTGGCGTCGTTGGTCACAGCCACAGGGATGCCGAATTTCTCACTTACGAGCTGAGCCAGGGGCAGCGAGGGCCAGGGGAGGTTGACAGCGTTGGAGATGGTGCCGTCGTAGTAGTTGGCATTGGGAGCGCCGATGCCTATGCCCTGAATCTTGCCCTGGGCATCGTTGGCGTCGATGAGACGTGATGCCTCAGTGTGGAGCTCGTCGAGATAATCCTCGAACTTGTTGTGCTTCTGTGTTTTGATAGAAGAGCTTGCAATGACATTACCGCGAGCGTCCACAATACCGAACACTGTATTGGTGCCGCCTATGTCTATTCCTAAAACGTAGGGTTTCATGGGTCAGATATATATTGTTAGTATTTGATTTTACTGATTCTATGGTCAAAATTAATCAAATATTTTTATCTGACAAAGAAATGCCATATAATGGTAACACGTTTTAATAAATATTGTGACAGTTAAGCAATCAGAGCGTGCCGCGTCCGCGGAAGAATGCAAATACCTCGTGCTGAATCCGGGAGTGGAAGAAGTGGTTGCCGCCGATGTACAGCGACAGCCCTACGACAATCTCGACTGTGAGCTTGAGCCACGCCGGACCGACCCAATATGCCGCGAAGCTCATCAGTGGTATGATGATGGCTGTCTGGGCGAAGTAGGTCATGTTGTCTTTAACGAAGGTGCCGAGCCTCGCTCCGGTGACGCCAACGGTGGTCAGCAGCGTGGCCACCCATGTGATGAGCGTAGCCGCAATCTGCCCCCACAGCAGTATGGCGATGCCGTAGACAGGGTCGCCCGGCAGTTCGATGCCCATGTAGGGCAGTGTCACCGCCAATGCTATGATGGCTGCCACATCGCGCAGTATCTCGAGCTTAACGATGGCGGTGCCGTGGCCCAGCCCGAGCAGATAGTTGTTATACAGTGAGTTGAGAATCACGAAGATGCCCCTGAAGAGCAGCAGCTGGAAGAGGAATATCGAGGCATCCCACTTATGGCCGAAGAGGGTGTGGAAAATCTGCGGCGCCATAAGCATCAGTCCGAGGATGGCGGGGTAGAGCAGGTAGGCCGTGAAGCGGTTCATCTTCGACATCATGGCAAGGTATCGCGGGCGGTTGTCCTGTGCCGCCGACAGGGCGGGCATGAACGATGATGTCAGGGTCTGCGATATCGACATTATGCCCATCTTGCTCCATTTGTCGGCCTGGGTATAGTAGCCCAGCGCGACCATTCCGGTGCGGTTGCCGATCAGGAACGAGTTGATATACAGGAAGACGGTGTTGAGGAAAGATGTGAACATCATCTTTGAACCGATGCCGAAATAGGAGCGCAGTGCCGTGAGCGAGAAGCGGGCGACAGGGCGCCACGATGTGCTCGTCCAGAGCACGAGCGACTTGACAGCCGCGCTGACAAGGCTCTGCCACACAATAGCCCATGCGCCGAAGCCTGAGACGGCAAGCGTGATGCCCGTGGCGCCGCCGATGGTCAGTCCGATGGCATTGGAGACCGCTATGCGCCGCACCGACATGGCCTTCATAAGCCTGTTGGTCGGCACGATGGCGCTGGCATTGATGATGAGCGAGAGCAGAATCACCCGCGACAGGCCGATGAGCCGCAGGTCGTTCTGAAAGCAGCGGGCTATCAGAGGCGCGCATAAAAAGAGCACTATATACAGGGCCGTGGCCAGCATGAGGTTGAACCACAGCACCGTCGAGTAGTCGAGCCTCGAGGGGCGCTTGCGCTGCAGCAGGGCATAGGAGAACCCGCTGTCGACAAGGAGCGACGCAAAGGCCTGGAAGATGAGCACGGCGCCTACAAGACCGAAGTCCTCCTCCGACAGAAGTATGGCGAGCACCACGCCGGTGACGGCATAGAGCACCTGCGAAGCCACGCGGTCGACGAGGTTCCACTTCAGCGAGCTTGCCGTGCGGTATTTAAGAGTGTGCCGTGTCGTGATGAATGATGTGTTTAGCGTTGTTGAAAGAGGCGGCAGGCGCTGCTCGGTCAAAGGCTCGTGATGTCGGACTCTTGCCTGCGCACAGCCTTGACGCCGATGCCCCGGTTGACGATTTTGGCAGGGTCGGAGTGGTAGACCACCATGCCCGAGCCGGCACCGAAGATGCTCAGCTTGTCGGAGGCCTTGCATTCTATGTCGCCGTTGCCGAGCATGAGACACTTCACTTCGGAAGCAACAAGGCCTGAGCCTTTGATCGGGCCAGAGCTGACGTTCTTGAATGTCAC
Source organism: Muribaculaceae bacterium (assembly GCA_029057255.1). Taxonomy (GTDB): domain Bacteria; phylum Bacteroidota; class Bacteroidia; order Bacteroidales; family Muribaculaceae; genus CAG-873. The sequence continues at coordinate 2,871 of JAICZO010000237.1, forward strand.
CTTGTTTGTCTTGCCTTCGATATACAGCTTGCCGCAGCCCGCCATTATAGATGCGTCGACATTGCCGGCGTCCAGGCCGTGGATGTCAAGCATGCCGTTGCCTATCTGTTTGGCCTTGAAGCTCTTGACGGGTGTGGTGACATGGATGCAGACAGTCGAGTCGCCACTGTTCTCGACCTTGCGCAGCGACACGGAGTATACCTTGATTCGCGGCAGGTTCGTTATCGCTTTCTCGTCGGCATCGGTCTGAATGGTAAGCACTTCCTCTTTGTTGGAGAACATGATGCGCGAAGCAGTGGCGGGCTCGCAGGAGAATACAGCCCATCCGGCCGAGTCGGTGCTGCAGCAGTAGTCGACGCCGATACCGTCGACCACGGTCAGCTCGCAGAAGTTCTGGACGTTGAGTTTGTAGTCGGCTACCTGCGCAGAGGCGACGCCGACAAAGAGCATAAGTGATAGAATGTTTGCTAAAAGTTTCATAAGCAGGAATTTCGGTTATCGGAAGCAGCTATTGCCGCCGGTATTATTTCAGTCTCGATAGTATGCAGTATGGCCTCGAGCTCGTCTAACGTAGAAGCTTTGAGCATCGCGATGCGGGTAGGCCTGAAGCCGGGGATGCTCTTGAACAGAGGCGATGCCGCCAGGTGACGACGTATGTGCAGGATGCCCCTGTACTCGTCGATGCGCTCTACGCTCTCGCGTATCTGCCTCCGCAGCAGCGCGAATTTCTCGGCAATACCTATTTCGGGCACAGCCCCTTCTCTGAGCAGTCCTGTCATCTCCCTGAATATCCAGGGTGCGCCTATCGACGCGCGGCCTACCATCACACCGTCAACATTATAACGCTCGAATGCCTCGACAAGTTTTTCGGGCGTGGTGATGTCGCCGTTGCCAATCACGGGGATATGCAGGCGGGGATTGGCCTTGACACGCGCAATCTCGGCCCAGTCGGCCTCGCCGGTATACATCTGCGAGCGTGTGCGGCCGTGCACCGTAAGCGCTTGGATGCCGCAGTCTTGCAGCCTCTCGGCGAGTTCGACGATAATCTTGCTGTTGCAGTCCCATCCCAGACGGGTCTTGACGGTGACGGGGACGTTGACGGCATCGACCACGGCGCGAGTGATCTCGAGCATCTTGGGAATATCGCGCAGCATGCCCGCGCCTGCGCCCTTGCCGGCAACTTTCTTGACCGGGCATCCGAAGTTTATATCAAGAATGTCAGGCTTGGCCTGCTCGACAATCTTTGCGGCCTCCACCATCGGAC
>JAICZO010000238.1 GCA_029057255.1 Muribaculaceae bacterium
GGCGGCCTGCGGGCGCCTTTCCCGTGGGGGATGCCTATCCCCGGACACCTTCGCTCCGCTGCGGTGGCCGGGGTTACGAATAATCGTCGTCCTCCGGACGACCTCACGGCATCCCATCATCATATATATCATACGTTTACGCGCCGCCTCGCGGACGCCTCGTAAAAGCCCGACCGCGGCGCGGGGGCGTCCGCCATCCGTAGATACACAGCCGCGGGCGAAGGTGGCGTCCAGGGGTTACGTGTTACCAGTAGAAAAGGCGTCCGAAGGCCGCCGACTATTCGTCGCCCCGGCCACCGAAGCGGAGCGAAGGTGTCCGGGGTTACGCGTTACAAGTAGAAAAGGCGTCCGAAGCCCACTCCCCTCCCCTACTTCTCACAAACGGGATGATGACGCAGCGACCCCGCGCATCTTGCGATGTGCGGGGTCGCGTTATATAGGAGTGTATAGGATTATTCTGCGGGGGTCTCTTCTGCGGCTACAGCAGCGCCGGAAGCGTTGTTGAGGGTGTCAACGATAGCGCGGAACTCGTCGAGAGAGATGGTCTTCTCTTCAAGTTTCACTACGTTGTGGAGTGCGTGGAAGAGGTTGCCGTTGAATGCCATGCGGACGAGCTGACGGTGCTGGTTCTTGTCCTTGAGCATGTTCTCTACGAAGTAGTCGAGCATCTGGTCGGCCATGTGTGCCATGCCGTACTGCTGGAGCTGCTCCATGCCGTAGCTGCGGGCGGCAGCCTTGACGTCGTCTTCGGACACCTTGACGCCGAGCTTCTCAGCGACTTTGTTCTCGATGATTTCCCACTTGATGCCGGGGATGCTGCGCTTAACGAGGCCTTCGATGTCCTCCTCCTTGATTTCGGAGTCGTTGCGCATCATGAACTTGGCGAGGAATGCTTCGGGGAGTGCCATGCCTGCGCCGTAGGTCTCCATGAGGTAGTCCTCGGCCTGGCGTGTGAAGAGCTGGTTGCTGTTGGGCTGGAGAGCGCGTGCGATAAGCTCGGATACGGCTTTGCGGTACTCTTCTTCGTTGTGTACCTTGTCAGCACCGAATACTTTGTCGAAGTATTCCTGTGTGAGCTCTGCGGGCTTGTTGACGATATACTCTGTGATTGTGATTTCGAAGTTGCCGCGTGCGCTTTCGACTTTGTCGCGGTCGATGTGGAGCATCGAAGCGATTTCGGCTTCGTTGCCGTCGCATGTGTCGAAGGGGTTGAAGACAACCTTGTCGCAAACTTTTGTTCCCTCTAACTTCTTTGCTTCTTCAGCCGACTTGAAGAGGAAC
>JAICZO010000239.1 GCA_029057255.1 Muribaculaceae bacterium
AGTGCCGCAATTTTACAAATGCCCGTCTATATGATAATTTCAGTCTGCAAAAAGCGGGCAGGGCATTTTACGGCAAGGTAAGAGTATACTTCGGAAACTAATTGACTGACATAAACATAACATTCATAAAATTGATAGAACGATGATGAAATTATTTCGTGAGATACATCTATGGATCTCGGTGCCCTTCGGCATCATAATCACACTTGTATGCTTTTCAGGCGCGATGCTTGTGTTCGAGCCGGAGATAACGAGAGCTGTCAAGAGCGACGTCTATTATGTAGCCGAGGTTAAGGAGTCGGCCTTGCCAATGGGAGAACTGATGGAAACTGTCAGAGCCTCGCTGCCCGACAGTGTGTCGATTACTGGCGTGACTGTGTCATCCGACAGAGAGCGGGCCTATCAGGTGAACCTTTCCAAGCCTCGCCGTGCAGCACTTTTCATAGACCAGTACTCCGGTAAGATTACAGGACGCTACGAGCGTTTGGGATTCTTCGCTGCGATGTTCAAGCTGCATCGCTGGCTTCTCGACAGCGCAAACCCTCATGGCGACGGTATCAAAATCGGAAAAACTCTTGTCGGCATATCGACTCTTGCTTTCGCGATAGCACTCATAACAGGCGTTATCCTATGGCTGCCCCGCGCCCGTAAAAACTTGCGACACAGCCTTGCCATTTCGCTGTCGAACGGGTGGAAGACATTCTGGAAAGGGCTTCATGTGGCCGGTGGTATGTATGCGCTTGTCGTGGTTCTCGCTATGGCGCTGACCGGCCTGACATGGTCGTTCGACTGGTACTGCTCGGCATTCTATGCGGCATGTGGGGTAGAGTACACACCCCGCAATTCCTCCCATGCAGGCAAGAAAGGCAGGCACGGCAACGAGCTGCGCCACTCCGGTTTCGGTCAATGGCAGCAGGCGTATGACCAACTCAAAGCTCAGAATCCCGACGCGCCGCAGATTACCATAGCCCCGGAATCAGCAACCGTAACTCTCGGCAATTCAGGCAACAGCCGAGCTTCCGACCGATATGACATCAACCGCCGCTCCGGCGAAGTAACACCGTCGACCAAGTACGCGGATGCGGCCGATGCCGACAAGCTGCGCGGATGGATATACTCAATACATACCGGAAGCTTTGGCGGCATGTTCACCCGCATACTGTGGCTGCTCGGCGCCTTGCTCGGCGCAAGCCTGCCCCTCACCGGATACTACATCTGGATAAAGCATCTTTTATCAAAGAAGAAACGAAAAAAATGATGCTGTCACTCCGGAGAGGTCGGCAGTGTTGGCTCTGGTATCAGTACCAGTCATGATTCATCCATGTTGTCAGAGTCCTGCTCTAAAAAGTCGAACTCCAGCTTGATGATTTCGTCCATGGGTACGACTGACCGGCTCCTGCTTTCCAGGCTCTCGGCGTCAGCCCATAGAAAAGGAAAAAAAGCAACGCCTTCATCGTTCTTCAAGGCGGAAGTGTCCTTTTGCCAACCTTGCCAGCGATAATCGGTATAGAAAGTATCCGTATCACCAAGCAAACACCAATACACAAATTGGCCAAGCCTGATGTCCATATCTTCCAACTCCAGACAATCGGGAGCGAAGTATCCGATATTACCGTTATCGAGGCAAACGAATAATCCGCCCAATATATCCTCGCCGATTACTATCTCATTGAAGGGAAACAGGTTGTTTCTTGTCACGAAGTTCACTTCTCCCGCGCCGTATAACCTTATCCAATTATCTATGACAATCCCTCCGGTATTGTCGAGGATAGCCGCAAGCAGGCTCTCGCTATTTATCTTATACTTCTTCTTTAATGCCTGCCTTGCGGCATCGTCACAAGGCAGGACATTTATTGTTTTGGATGACCTTTTTATGTCATCAAGTATTCTCTGAAATATATTATCCATTGTATGTTTACAGGTGCGTGGTTTGGTGGGATAATCGACCGCTCAGGCTGCCCGGTTGCTTGCAGCCACTCCAACTAACAGCATTGGAACATCAACCAAACCCTATCAAAGCATTTGGCTTTCAAATCCTCTTTAGGGATGTAGAAATAGATGTGTCCGCAGTCGCCGAACATCAGTTGGAAGTCGTCGCACTCCACAGTGTCAAGCTGCAGGAGCAATTATTCTGTTTGCTGTCGGTTTATTTATATCCATAAATAACAAATGTATGTTCGTCTTCATTTTCAAACGGTATACCGC
>JAICZO010000024.1 GCA_029057255.1 Muribaculaceae bacterium
TACCCTTGGTTCGGCGACCTTTCCGTGAGCGATGACAAGGGCTGCTTCCCTGCCAACTGCATGCCAATGGCAAGCCACTATGTCAAGGACGGACATGTCATAACGTCGCGCGTCGGCACTTACGCCCCCAACGACTTCGGCCTCTACGACATGGCCGGCAATGTGAGCGAGTGGACTTCCACGGCATTCACCGAGAGCGTGGGCCGACTCACCAACGACCTTAACCCCGAGTACCGCTACGACGCCGCTATCGAGGACCCCTACAAGATGAAGCGAAAGATTATCCGCGGCGGCTCGTGGAAGGATGTGGCGCACAACGTCCGCTCAGATCTCCGCATGTGGGAGTATCAGAACGAACAGCGGTCATACATCGGATTCCGCTGCGTGCGCACTCAGATAGGCTTTGCCAAAGGTCAGAAGCAGAACAACAAACGATAACTCCATCACTCCTCTCCAACCGACATTACTACAATGGGAAAAGTACAGCAATATAAACGCGGCATCAGTGCATTCATCGGCAGTGAGAAAGGCCAGCGCTTCTTCAACTTCGCATACAGTATAGGTGCTGCCATCGTCATCTGGGGCGCACTGTTCAAGATTCTTCACCTCCCCGGCGGCAACGCGCTGCTGTCAATCGGTATGGGTACGGAAGTGCTCATGTTCGTGCTCACGGCATTCGACCGTCCGCCAAAAGAATACAACTGGGAGGATGTCTTCCCCGCGCTCCGCGGCGAGGAGGGTAAGGAAGTGGGCGGCTCTGCCTTCGGCGGAGTGGCCGTGCAGGGCACAGCATATGCCGAGCCCCGCGTGAGCACATCTCAGGCGCGCCGTGCAGTCGGCATCCCCGAGGATATAAGCCTCTCGGAGGAGGACAGCCGCTCGCTGTCGGACAGCATCTCGAAGATGGCTGCCGCCGCCGACCAGCTCTCGCGCATGGCCGAGCTGACATGCGCCACCCAGGAGTATCTCGACAACATGGCCCGCATAGCCGACGACATGCGTCAGCTCCACGCCACAACCGAGGCGCTCAACAGTGTGTCGGCCACACTCCTGGACAGCTACCGCGCCATAACTGAGAACTCTGCCGCCATCTCCGACAGCTCGCACGGATATGTGGAGCAGATGAAGGCTCTCCACCAGAATATCGGAGGCCTCAATACAATCTACGAGCTCCAGCTCCGCAGCGTCTCGTCGCAGATCGACTCTATCGACCGTGTCAACAGAGGCATCAAGGACATCCGCGACATGTACGAGAAATCGGCCACACAGAGCGCACGCTACTGCGAGGAGACCGAGAAGATGGCCCGCTACATGCAGCAGCTCAACAGTGTATACGAGAAGATGATTACAGCAATGACCGTGAACATGTACCGCCCTATGGTCACCCCTCCCGACCTCGACGGTGTGACCGTAAACCCCGCGGCTGCGCATGCACACGCACAGGCTGAAAACAAATAACAAGCATTTTACCGCAGATGGGAGCTAACAATACAAGGCTGACACCCCGTCAGAAGATGATAAACCTGATGTATATCGTCCTGACGGCTATGCTCGCGCTGAACGTTTCAAGCGACGTGCTCGACGGCTTCACGCAGGTGCATGAAGGCCTGAAACGCTCTAACACCAACTTCGATACCCGCAACACCGCGATATACGGTCAGCTCGAGAGCCTCGCCGAGCAGAACCCCGGCAAGGGTCAGGCATGGCTCGACAAGGCTACCGAAGTGAGGCAGGCCACGGCTTCGCTGTACAACTATATCGACACTCTCAAGCATCAGATTGTGCAGAAGGCCGACGGCAAGGACGGCGACCCCGACAACATCCTCAACCGCGACGACCTCGAGTCGGCGGCCGTGATAATGCTCGCGCCGGGCAACCCGCGTGGCCGCGACCTGCGCCTGCGTGTCGACGGTTACCGCGATTTTGTGGCGGACATGATACCCGACACTGTCAAGCGCAACACCATCGCCGAGGTGCTCTCGACAGCACCGATAGTCAAGTCCGGCACTCTCACTCCGCAGAGATGGGAGGAGGCCAAGTTCGACCAGCAGCCCGTCGTGGCGGCCGTAACGCTTCTCTCCAAGCTGCAGAGCGACCTGCTCTATGCCGAGGGCGAAGTGCTCGCCTCGCTGCTCTCGCAGGTCGATGCGGGCGACCTCCGCGTGAATGAGCTCAACGCTTATGTCATGCCTCAGTCGCGCCTCGTGATGCGCGGCGGCAAGTACAGCGCCAACATCGTGCTCGCCGCTGTCGACACAACACAGCGTCCGCGCGTCTTCATCCAGGGCAAGCCTCTCGATAACAACGACGGCCTCTACGAAGTCAGCACCGGCGCGACAGGTAATTTCGACTACACTGGCTGGCTCGAAGTGAGCCACGGCGACGGCAGCACCACACGCCACGACTTCAAGTCGTCGTACACCGTCATCGAGCCTATGGCAACGGTGTCGGCAACGCTCATGAACGTGCTATATGCCGGCATCGACAACCCGCTGAGCATCTCGGTGCCCGGCGTGGCCATGACCGACATCTCGGCGTCGATGACAAACGGCACACTCACCCGCAGCGGCGACAGCTGGGTGGCCCGACCCTCGGCCGTAGGGCAGGACGCTGTCGTGACAGTGACCGCAAACATGGACGGTCGCCCCGTGACTATGGCGGCCACAAAGTTCCGCGTGCGCAAGCTGCCCGACCCCTCGCCTTATATCGCTTTCCGCGACAAGGACGGCAACGAAGACCACTATAAAGGCGGCAAGCCCTTCCCCAAGGCCATGCTTCTGGCATCTCCCGGCCTCGGCGCTGCCATCGACGACGGTCTGCTCGACACCCCCTTCGAAGTGGAGGGCTTCGAGACGGTATTCTTTGATTCGTCGGGCAACGCGATGCCCGAAGTGAGCGCCGGATCGCAGTTCTCGCCCCGACAGAAGGCACAGTTCCAGCGTCTCAGCCGCGGCAAACGATTCTATATATCACGCATCCGGGCCAAGGGTCCCGACGGTATAACCCGCGACCTTTCGCCTATGGAAGTCATCATCAACTGACCCCACCTATCCCTCATCATATCTCAGAATAAACTATGAACAGGTTCTTCAGAATATCTTTGGCATCTCTCGCTCTCGCATGCTGTACTGCCGGCGCTTTCGCGCAGGATGAAGGCGGCAGCGTGGTACGACGCCGCGGCACCGACCGCAACGCTCCCGCCAGACAGGACGGCAGCATGGTCACCCCGAGAATGCAGTCGTTCTACAGCGACGACAATACCGGCATAACCGATGCCGACCGCCAGTGGATGAGGGTGATTTACCGCTCCATCGACCTTGACAAGGATGCCAACGCGCCTCTGTACTTCCCCGAGGAGCCTGTCGACGGTCAGGAGAATCTCTTCCGCATCATCATGCGCCTGCTTGCCGCCAACACCGTCCCTGCCTACGAGTACCTCGACGGCCGCGAGATTTTCACCGACAAATACCGCATCAAGACCCGCGATGTGCTCGACCGCTTCTATATCCCCTATACCGACGCCAAGGGCTCGACCGAGAAGAACCCCCGCTTCGTGATCGACGAGAGCGACGTGCCCACCAACGAAGTGCTGTCGTACTATGTGATAGAGCGCTGGGAGTTCGATACCCGCAACAACAGGCTCCGCCCCATCGTCGAGGCTATCTGTCCGGTGCTTCACCGTGCGGGCGACTTCGGCGGTGACGCGCTCCGCTATCCGATGTTCTGGGTCAAGTTCTCGGACCTGCGTCCCTACCTGGCCGCGCAGACCATCTTCGTCGACGACGACAACAACCTGCCGACGGCGACTTACGACGATTTCTTCACCCTCAACATGTATGACGGCGAGATATACAAGACCCGCAACCTGAAGAACAAGTCGATGGTGCAGATGTACTCCGACCCCGACGACCTGAAGCGCGCGCAGGACAGCATCCAGAACCGCCTCGACAACTTCGAGAAGAAGCTGTGGGTGCCTTCGCGCGAGGAAGTAATCGCCGCACGTGAGGCCCGCGAGGCTCTCGAGGCTGCCGGTGACACAACAGCCGTCAGCGAGGAGGCCGCGACCGAACGCACAACCAAGTCGAGGGCAACGAAGCGCTCGACAAAGCGCTCGACAAAGGACACCAAGGCCAAGGCCGCAAAGGAAAAGAAACCGAAGGTGGCCAAGAGCAAGGCTCCGAAGTCTTCGTCAGGCAATGCTGCGCGCTCGGTGCGTCGCCGCAAGTGACAAGGCAAATCTGATCCCATATAAATAGAGCTGTGTCGCGGTAAACTGTATGGAAGCAGTTCTCCGCGACACAGCTTTGTTGCGGTCTGTCATACTCCCTCCGTTGATTTATAACGATTTGCGGCAATGCTCACGCTTTTGGCAATGCGTGTGCGGAATTCGGGCGGGGCTATGACTTCGGCATGGCCGCCGTATCCGAGGATGAGGCGTTCGAGCTCGTTGTTTATGACCACCTTCAGAGAGAGCTGGATAGAGCCGTCGCGAAAGCGTTGCTCAACCTTCTGCGACTTGTGGAATGGTTTCGACTCGACATACGGAGCCTGCTGACGGTCAATCTTGATGACCACTCGGCGGGCTTTGTCGTGTATCCCTTTGGTCACTCCGACAGTATCGTCAAAGAAGTGCTCGGGGTCAAAGGCAACACATTTCTTGAACGGGTGCTGCTTGTCGATGGCGACCGACAGTATGCGGTCGAGCGCGAAGATGTTGACTTGCGGAGTCTGGTTGCTTGACTTCTCGCAGATTAGAAACCAGCGGTTGCGATACTCTTTGAGCAGGTAGGGGTATACCACCAGCGCCTCGGGATGACGAGCCTTGAACGACTGATACTCAATGACGATGGTCTGCTGCTTGCGGACGGCATCGTAGAGCGTGCCTATGAAGTGCGCACCTCGGTAGCCCGGCACGTTCTCCATGTCCATCGCCGGTGCCGACGCCCCGGTATGGCGCGATATCTGCTCGTTGAGCTTGCTTATAGTGTCTATTGATGACGCCAGCTGAGGGAAGCCCTGGAGCTGACGCAGTATGTCGAGAGCGGAGTTGAGGGCGTCGAGACCCTCATCGTTCAGCGGGAGATGCGTGATGCTGAAGTCCGGGTCTTCATACTCGTAGTACTTGTTGTCGCGCACGACGATAGGGGCATTGTAGCCGAGGCGGTCGCTGCGCATCAGCGCCAGATCGTTCTGAAATGTGCGGCGGCTCACAGGAGTGCTGCGTCCTTCATACTCGGCCAGCGCGTCGGTGCACGCATCAATAAGGTCGGTGATGGTCCAGCGGCGGTAGTGGTTCTGAAGGCACTTGTCTATCGTGGAAATGCGGATGAGTGCTGCGCGATTGAGGGGCATATCGAGATTATTTTCTGCAAAAATAGTATTTTTTCCACTCGTGCGCAAATCAATTGCGCACCGCCCTCTCAACTTTGCGCCAAAATTACGAACGATATGATTATAAACGGAAAAACAACAACAGCAGAGATTTTCACCGATAATATAGAAGAGGCGGCGCTGCGATGGGTGACCGAGCTGTGCGACCATCCGGCAATGATGAGCATCCCCGTGGTGCAGATGCCCGATGTGCACGCCGGAAGCTCCTGCAATGTCGGCACGGCATATCCGATCGGGATGTATCTTAATCCCGACCATGTCGGAGTCGACATAGGTTGCGCGATATCGATGCACAGACTCTCGTGCGCGGTCAGTGCCGAAGACTTCGCGCTGCTCGACCATCGTATACGCGAAGCTGTCCCTGTCGGTGCGGACATCTGCACAAAGAACTCACTCAACGAAAAGGATTTATTCCGATTCATCAACGCTCAGTATCAGAAAGCACGCTCTGCCGCCCCCGACCTTATCAACGAGGTGCGGCGCATCGACGCCCGTTTCATCACCGACTTCTGTCAGCGCATCAAGCTCCGGGAGGGTATCTTCTATAAGAGCCTCGGCACTCTTGGCGGCGGCAACCACTTCATAGAGTATGGCGAAGACAGCAATACCGGAGAGGCTTGGCTGACAATTCATTGCGGCTCCCGAAACCTCGGGGTGAAGGTGGCGGGTCACTGGCGCAATATCGCTCAGAACCCCAAACGCGCCGCATATGCAGGCTACCTGTGGGGAGACGCCCTCCGTGGCTATCTCTCGGATATGATTGTCGCCCAGGCATATGCGCTGTACAATCACTCGGTGATACGCGACCGGATATTCGCGATACTGAAGAAAATATGCAAGGCCAAATGCACCGAGTCGATAGTCACTACCCATAACTACATATCCGTGGGCGAGGCGACGCCGATGCTCAGAAAAGGAGCTATCGACGCTTCCGAGGGACGAAAGGTAGCCATCCCGTTCAATATGCGCGACGGCATCGCCATATGTATCGGCAAGGGCAACGAGCAGTGGCTCAACACGGCGCCACACGGCGCGGGGCGCTTGATGAGCAGGGCACAGGCAAAGAAGCACATTCCGATGAGTGAATACGAAAAATCAATGACAGGCATCTACTCGTCCTCGGTCTGCCCCGGCACCCTCGATGAATCGCCGATGGCATATAAACCGACCGAAGACATCCTCGAGCTGATACGACCCACAGTCGAGATTGTCTCGATGATTAAACCCAAACTCAACATCAAAGACAACGGAGAATGAAACATTATATACAGATAACAGCCGGCCGCGGTCCCGTGGAGTGTGCCAGAGCCGTAACACTCGTGGCGCGGGAACTGCTCAAGGCAATGCCCGCACTACAGCTCTCGGACTGCGAGCCGCACAATCAGGCCGACGATTGCTATATGTCAATGACATTTGCCACCGACTCGGCAATACCGCCAGCAGTCATAGCCGAATGGCAGGGCACAGTGCAGTGGCGGTCAACGCGCAACACCTATCGTCCGACCCACAAGCGCAGCAACTGGTTTGTCGGCATCAACTTCTTCGACGAAGAGGAACTCCCCGGCATACACGAATCAGACATCATCTACGAGACATGCCGCTCCGGAGGCAAGGGCGGTCAGAACGTCAATAAAGTAGAGACAGCCGTCAGGGCGACGCACGTCCCGACAGGCCTCTCGGTGAAATGCTCAGACGAGCGCTCTCAATCTCAGAACAAGGCACTTGCACGAGAGCGTCTGCTGCTGAAACTCAGCCGCCTCAACAGCGAGACAGTAGCCGAGTCGCAGTTCCGGCAGTGGAGCAGGCACGACAATCTCGAACGCGGCAACCCGGTGAAAAAATTCACCGGCCCACTGTAATTATTGAGGTAGAGATAGCTGAGCGGGGATGAAGAAAGAGAAAGAGGCTGTGTCGTAATTAAGTTTTACGGCGCAGCCTCTCGTATGTATTGATTTAGAAGCTTCTAAATTGAGGGGCTACTTCACTTCCTCGAATGTGATATATACTGAATTACAATATTTTAATGAAGTGTGTTCCAAATATGGCGATAATATACAGCATTTAAATCAATGAGTATCTATCTCTATAAATAAAATAGTATCTATCTCAATAAAATTAGGTAAAGTTCTATTTTGCGTATAGTGGCGAATATTATCTCATGTAAAATTCAAATTATTTGAAAATCCAGCTCCAATTCTCAGGTCTTTACATCTGGAATAAATTTATCGTGGGCCCAAGAATTTATCTCCATTTAGATGTATCATGTGGTCGGGCATATCTGAAATCCACACCTCTGTCTCCCATGCCAGCTGGTCAGAGAATTTTTTGAATGTTGAAAAGTCAAGGAAAGCTGAAATATAGATTTTGCCAGCGGTGACATTTTTTGTCATAGCTTCTATTTCAACTATTCGTTTCGGATCCATAGGTCCAACAGAAGTAATGGATTCAATAAAATAAATCCAGTTCTTATCCTCCCGATATAATACAACATCGGGCATTTTGTCATGAAGCGTAATCTCAAACCCTAATTCAGATAGTTTTTCGGCATTCTTCACTAAATCCTTCTGTATGGTATCTCCTATATATAGGCATTCGGAATTTGGAGCAAATCGGGGTGCAAATTCTTCGATTATTGCTTTCTGTAGTTCATTATGCTTACCGGGGCTAAATGTAAATTCCTGCTGATTTATTCTTACAGGCATCTTCTGCATTTGTTTCTTAGAAGCATAAATCTCTGATAATGATTCATGGTTGGATATGAACATCTGAAGTGCAATGCCCGTTTTGGATGCGCTTGTTTTATTGAGCTGTTCCTGAACAACCTTAAGAAACTCATCAGTCAGGCGATAGCGATAGTTGGGACTATTGGTTGCCAGTCCATTATCTTCAATGAGAGCAGCGGTACGAAAAGGGTGAAGTGCTTGCTTACGGAATGTCTCTCTGGAGTTTTCTGCATACGCAATTCCATAAAACTTAGCAGCAAAGGCTATGATGTCATGAATGCGAATCCATTTATTCGTAGCTTTACTCCATGGTGTGCTTTTTCTGACGTCAGCCATCGCCAAAAGGGTGAGCGCACACATCCTGCTTTGCTGTTTTGTAGGCATCCCGAGCTGTTTCAGCAATGATTTGGCAGTTTCTAATTTATCCATCTGTCAACAATTTTATCACAATTAACAACAGTAAGTTCATGGTGCATCAATTCACGTCCCATTTGTTCAATTACATCTCTTGATGGAATCGGAATCTGGTTAATTTCCGTTGAGTTCACCTGAGTGGAGCCATTCAAGATGCGGTAGTAAGCATCGTAAAGAGATGAGTTCAAAAGCACATAAAGCCCGTAAGTGATACAAGGAGAATCACATTTTACGAAATTTACCTTATTCTGTGTACTTATATATTTGAACTGACTATATCTTTGTTTTAAATATATCCCGCACTGGAGTCTTCGCTTTTCCTCCTTAGAGGTGACTCGTTTCACTAAAAGGAAATCACTGTTTTCCTGAAGATAGGCGGGGTGATCTGTCTGGATGACTTCCCCCTCTTTCCCGAGGGGCCATACTACACGTCCATCCTTGATATGCTGAGCATATAGTAATGGGAAAGCACCTTCTTCCATATTGTCTCGCAAGACCTCTCGTGTTCTAAAGTCTACAATGATTCCAGTCTGCATTTTTAACTTAATATCAGGAAGTGTCTGAGGGAGATTGTTGATCCGTTCTATCACATTGGCTTCTTTTTCATCCGTTATGAGATAGACATAATGATTTTTGGGTACTACCGTATGATATGGAGCTTCAAACTTCCGAAGATTGTTAAATTCGGAGTCTGAGGAGGTGGTGATGTTTATCTTCTCGGGTTCAGTCCTTGTTTTTTTTACTTTAGCAATAATGGTTTCTTGAAGAACCGATTCGCCTCCAAATACTTTATCTCTGCTTTCAAATAAATGAATGTCGGTAATAACGGAATTCGTAAAAAGATATTCCCTGAATTTTTTAAAGTAAGCTCCGGATGTCCATGAACGGGGAATAATATATACTAATTCCTGATTTGGTTTAAGATTATAAACTCCCATAGCCCAGAATAGGAAATAAAGATTGGGCGCACCATGACAAACCAATGGCATTGATAAAGCCTCCGGAGCATCCTTTGAAACTTTGAGATACGGAGGATTCCCTATAATATAATCATACTTGCAGCTATCTTCATCAAGAAGAGTTCCGATGCCAAAATATTGACTGGTAATGTAATTCTCCGTCTTGATGCTATAGTTTATGCCATATTTCTCTTTTGCCAGCTTCAGATTTTGCTCTAAAACAGGGAGTACAACACTATCAGTTTCATAACAGGTGAGATTTATCTTTCCTTTATATCCCAACTGAAATATTCGATATAGGAGTGCGGCTGATAATATACCCGTTCCGGCTCCTGCATCCAAAAGAGACAATTCTTCTTTATCAAGGTCTATACAGAACAAGTCAGCCATATACATAGCCGTCTTAGCGGTTGTAAAAAACTGGCCAAATTTCTTCCGTTGAGATTTGGGAACACTCGCTATGAAGGCGTTGGTGTTTTCTACAACTTCTTCCAGTATGTTATGTTGAATTAACTCAGCCATTTTTAACGCCATATATAATCACTGGTTCTGCTGCTATACTCATATCCTCTGTGGAGTTAAGTAATCTCCGGATGTCAACTCCTAGCAAGTATGCTATTGACCGCAGAGTGTATAAATCTGGTTGCGAAGTATTAGTACACCATTTGGATACAGTAGTAGGATTCACATTCAACTGCTCTGCCAGCCATTTGGCCTTCACATTCTTTTCGCAGAGAACGACTTTTATGCGATTTATATTTTCTGTCATACGAGATTTCTTTAACTTGAACGCAAAGATAATGATTATTTGATTATTAATAAAATAAAATGTTGTTCAACATAAAAAGATGCGGATATAATTGCTGATTTGGAATTTGGATATCTAATTATTACATAGTTTGATAGACTACTTTTAAGATATAGTTTATGGCAGTCGGAATAGAATCACTTTTAGTATTTCATTTAAGACTAACAAAGGACACATTGC
>JAICZO010000240.1 GCA_029057255.1 Muribaculaceae bacterium
ACCCATCCCGGTTCGAGCCCGGGTCCGGGTACACAATTGAGGATTCTCATCGCGAGAGTCCTCTTTTCTTCTTTGTTGCGTAACACATTTGTCTGTTTATATATAAGCTTAAGTACTCTGTTGCAATAATTGGTTTGATTTTTAATTCAGACACAGTGTGGATATCTCAAAAAATTGATATAAAGATTTCGTTATCTCAATTTTGTGTTAAAATTTGAGATAACGGATTTTTTATTGTAATTTTGCGTAAAACTTACAAATATGATAAATATCGAGACGTTCAATGCTGGACATTATGAGGATGGGTATGGCTATAAGTACTTTGTGCCAAACCACATCAATCAAGAATGGACATGGAATAATCCTACAATCAGTCATTTATTAGAGAAGGCAGCATTGAAATTAGGAGAACTTAATTCATTCTCCAAACTTGTTCCTAATATAGATTTGTTCATACAGTTGCATGTAACGAAGGAGGCTGTTGTTTCAAGCCGCATTGAGGGCACTCAAACAAGAATGGATGAAGCATTACTTCCTGAAACTGAAATACAATTAGAAAGAAGAGATGACTGGAGAGAAGTTCAAAACTATATTAAAGCCATAAATGAAGCTATTAAAAGCTTAGAGACTCTACCCATTTCGAGCAGATTAATTCGTAATACTCATAGGTTATTATTAGATAGCGTTCGAGGTGAGCACAAACTCCCAGGAGAATTCCGAACGAGTCAAAATTGGATAGGTGGTAAGTCTCTGGCTGATGCCAAGTTTATACCCCCAACACACCAACTTGTTGGGGAGCTTATGGGAGATCTTGAAAAATTTCTTAACAATGACCAGATTCATCTCCCTTCTCTGTTGAAAATAGCCATAGCCCATTACCAATTTGAGACGATACACCCGTTTTTGGATGGTAACGGACGTATTGGCCGCTTGTTGATTACATTGTTTCTTGTCAAGGAAAATGTTTTGGATATGCCGTTGCTCTATCTTTCCACATTTTTTGAAAACCCCAAAGACCTTTATTACGACAATCTGTCTTCTATTCGTACAAAGAATGACATTACGCAATGGATAAAATACTTCCTTGTTGGCATAGAACAGACTGCAACCAAAGCCGTTGAAACACTATCTTCAATATTGCGTTTTAAGAGCGAGGCAGAAACTTTAATACGCTCTTCATATCGCAGTCGCTCGACAAAGGCTATTATATTACTTCATGAGCTAATGAAAAATCCTTATATAACCATTGATGATGCAGCGACAATCTGTAATACAACATACAATTCAGCGAATACGCTTGTCAAGATGATGACAAAAGATAATTTATTGTCAGAAGTTACAGGACAAAGCAGAAACAGATTATTTGTTTGCAAATCGTACCTATCGTTATTTGACTAATTATTTAATCATTAGTCCTACATAATATCGGTTCGTCTGGGTCGGGTATCCAGTGACGCATTTCCCACAACCTATCCAAATCGGCCAAAATTGGTTCTAATACGGCACGGTTGGGGGTACACAATAGAGGATTCTCACTGCGAGAGTCCTCTTTTTTTGTCCTCTTTTTTTGTATACTCATTAACTGTCAGATAGTTCACAATTATTTTGTGAATAAGCGTATTATTCACTAACTTTGCAGCCGCAGACCGCTATGCAGAAGCCCGGTCGGGGTTTGAGTGGCGGGATGCGAAGACATAATAGAAAGCGTTTACTTGACGCTCTTTCTTGACGCCTTGAAACTTGTAAAATTAGCGTGCCATGAATGCTTGCAGATGTTTTAGCCCTGCCGTGCAGCAGGCTTTGAAGTGCTATGTATATTGCCTTGTTGACCCGCGCGACAATAAGATTTTCTATATTGGCAAGGGAACAGGCAACAGAGTGTTCGATCATGTTGCAGAGGCTTTTAAGAGCGAGGCGGAGAATCTAAAACTGAGTATTATCAGGGAGATAGTCGCTGCAGGTTTACAGGTGAGATTCTTCGTAATCAGACACAACCTTACGGCCGATGAGGCATTGCTTGTCGAATCGACCTTGATAGATATGCTTACCTACGGACAGTTCAACACCGAGCATGTGCTTGCAAACATTGCCTCGGGACATCATCAGTGGGATGAAGGTATAAAGAGCGTTGATGAGCTAAACATTCTGTATGATTGCGAGCCATTGGAGCGACCTGATAACGCGGAGCTGCTTCTCGTAAGCCTAAACCGGAGTTTTGACCAGGCCAGAGCCGAAGGTGTATACAGGCGTATTGATGCCTATGACATCACACGACGGTATTGGGCTATCGGAAAGTCGCGCCCGAACCACATAAAATATGTATTGGGGGTCTATAAGGGAGTAGTACGCACTGTCCTTAGAGTAGATTCATACCATTGGGTTGATTGTGCGGCTGATGGCACTCCTTTCAAGAAGCCGCGTTGTTGCTTTGAAGGTGAGCTTATTGATGATTCGTCATATCTTAACAAGGATGTTTCGGCATATCCGTTCGGCAGTGGCGGCGCCGTCAGATATCTATAACACATAAAGAAAGAGGTCGTGTCATTCTTTTCAAAAGGTGTACTAAAATGTTACTAATAATCGGCGTCCTGCGGACGTCTCCGTGGAGGCGCAATATACTATGTATTAAGTGTCGCTAAGGGGAGCGACCTCCCCTCTACCAACGCGGGATACGTAATAAAGCAAGCAGAGCCTCGCGGTTGCGGGGCTCTGCTGCTATCTTAGGGTGTGGGGTGTCAGAGGATGACCTTGAGGCTTGTGTTGTTGCCGTCGATTGTGGCGACGATGACTGCTACGGTGCCGCGGGCAAGGCCTTCGAGGCTGAGGCTGTCGCCGTCGGCAGCTGCGAGGAGGGTGCCGTCGAGGCTGTAGGCTGCGATGTGCGATGCTCCTTGGGCGCGTGCCGTCATGCCGGAGTAGCTGAGGCGTCCGGCGGCAGCTGCCACGGTGTGTGTGCCGGTGAGGTCGCCTGTTTCCTTGATGTGGAACTGTGTGAGGGTGATTTCACCTATGGAGTAGGCGTGTGCGCCGAAGAGGTTCTTGCCGGGAGCAGCCTTGAAGACTATGGGCTCGGTGACCTCTTCTTCGGGATCGGATTCTTCGAGTGCCTCGATGGCCGTTGTCTCGATAGAGAATACGTGCTGGATGTCGTGTTCGCCCGATGTGATGGTAGCCACTACTGCGAGCTTTGTGGGGTCGACGCTTGTGCCGCTGACGATGTCGAAGGTGTAGGGCGAGCCGTTGCAGGCGCCGGTGGTGAACTGCACTTCATATTTCTTGCCTTCCTTGAGCTCGAAGAGGGGCGAGAGCAGGTAGTCGTCGGGGTCGCCGCTCCAGGAGTAGCTCTTGTAGTAGCAGATGTGGCCGTTGCCGTCGTCTTCCCACTGGTAGTAGTCGTCGTCGAGGTTAAGCACTGTCCATTCTTTGAAGCCTGTTGTCTCGTAGGGTGTCTCGAGTCCGGGCCCGATATAGGTTAATACTTCTTCGGATGTCGAGCTTGTGCCGGACGGGAGGTTGAGTTTGATGCGGTAGGAGTACTCGCCGCCTTCAGGGACGATGTCGTCGATCTCGGAGCGCTGACCGGGGATGAGATCTATCACTACGGGTTCGTATTCCTCGTCGTTACGGATAATCTGCACCGATGCTATGGTTTCGAGGGGTCGGCCGGCGTTGTCGACCGCGGGGTTGAGCCACGATATGTGTGCGGTAATGCTGCCATCGCTGTCGGTGCTTTCTTTGACGGTGATGTCGGTGGCAGGCATCGGTGTGAGTTCGGAGTCTTCGATGGCGAATGCCGACAGCTCGATGCTGTTGTAGTATAAAAAGTCGGGGTTGCGCTTGCCGATGTGGTGCACGACGAAGCAGTAGTCGCCTTCGGTGTCGACTGCGATGGTGAATGACTTAGCGGTTGCTGCGTTTGCGCTGTCATCGATGACTTCTGTCACCTTGACGAATGTTTCGGCGATGATATGACGGTTTGTGGCATATCCGAGTTCATAGCTCATATACTTGCCGCCGGTGGTCATGCTGATTGCGTAGTAGCCGGGAGCGAGGTGCACGTACGGGGTGGCGATGTAGTCGTCCATTACGGTGTCGTCGTCGGGTACTTCAGACTTGAATGTCTTTGACCAGGCGCCGTCGTTGAATATCCAAGCGATGCCGTCTTCGTTGGCGTCCTCGATTGTGAAGAGGGCTGCGTTGTCGGCGTCGACGGTCAATGTGCAGGGTGCTTCGACGGTGGGGCGTCCGACATATCCGGTCTTCACCTCGATGGCGGCCTCGTCGGTGTTGTAGCCGTTGTCGTTGTAGCATATTACCTTGTAGGAGTATGCGCCTGCTGCGGGGATGTCGGTGTCGGCATATGCTGTGAACGAGCCGGGACGCACGTGGTAGAATGTCTTGATGACTTCGCCGTCGCGGAAGAGTTCGGCCTTGGTTATGGCGTCGAGCGTGGCGCCGGCGTTTGTCTTGTCGGGGTATGTCCAGCTGAGAGCCACCTCGAGGGCGTCGGTGCGGTCGGGCACTGCCACGAGGTCAGTGACGATGCCGGGGACGGGCACGTCGAGCTTGACGTTGAGTTTCCACAGACGGGTGTATGCGTATTCGCCTTCGGCACCGCACGCACGGTATGCGATGTAGTATGTGGCGGGAGTCTCGACATCGAAGTAAAGACGGGTGTTGGCGTCGTCGCCTACATATCCGGTGTTCTCGAATTTGTGCAGGAGGTTGAATGTCGACAGGTCGTCCTTGTCGGTGCCTATCAGCATCTCGAGGGCGGTGTATGCCATAGCGCGGGTGTCGATGGCATATGTGCCGGCTCTGTCGAAAGCGAGGGCGGGCGAGATGAGGTAGTGGTCTTCCTGCAGTTTGTTGTTGTTGCTGAAGTCGGCGCTCTTGCCTAATGAGGAGTATGTCCATCCGGGTTCTGACGCTGCGTCGGGGCCTTCGGCAGTCGACCATTTGTCAAATACTTCCTGAGTCTCGAAGCCGCACATGTAGGGCATAGCCTCGCCCTTGACGGTCTCGTCGGGAGGGGTTACAGGGTCTTCGCCGGGGTCTTCGCCGCTTGTCACGCTGAATCCGGTGAGGAACATCGTGTACATGTCGGCGGCGCTGTAGCAGTTAAGGCCGAAGTGGTATTCACCGTCCTCTGCGGGTGTGAATGTGGTGGTGAAGTGCTCGAAGTCGCCTTTGTTGACATACGATGGCTTGTCGATGAGGATTGTGCCGGCTTTTTGTGCCGCGCTTGTCGCTTCAGAGGCTACGGTTATCTTGAAACTTTCGACTTCGGATTTGCCGCGAGGGTCTGTGCGCGCCCATATCCCGACGGTGTACTCTGTGCCGGCGCTTAGTGTGAGAGCCGGAGAGAACAGCCAGCAGTCGGCTTTTTTAGAGCTGTCATAGCCTTTTTTTGCCCCGGAGATTGAGCCTCCCGCGGCTGCAAGTTGCTCTACCTTTGATTCATTGTCGTTGAGCCAGCTTTGGGCTCCTCTGGAGTCGTTGGCCGTAGACCATCCCTCGTCGAGCGATCCGAGGGGATACAGCGACGAAGAGTATGGCACTGACTCTGCGGCCGTTACACTTGCACCGCATAGCAGCATTGCGCCGAGTGTGCTGAGTAGATACTTTTTCATATTGTCAAATCTGTGATTTTTTTAGAGTGCCTGCCGTCCGGAGCTGTTGTGCTGAGTGCCGGGCGGCAGGCTATGGTTAGTTTTTGGTTATTTTACTATTACTTTGGCTGTCTGAGTTCCGTCGGCAGCCTCGGCGCGAACGATGTAGAGGCCGGGAGCGACGAAGAATACTGCCGAGCCTTCGACATCGGCGGCGCTCACTGCGGCGCGTCCGTCGGCGGTATAGATGCTTACGCTTGCCTTGTCGGCGCTGACTGTGATGCAACCGGCTGCGGCAGAGATGCTTGTGGCGGCAGCGGCGGCTTCATCGATGCCTGCTGCTCGAGCGAATGTCACGCGGAGCTTGGTGTAGATGCCCGGCATGTCGAATGCAGTGCCTGTCATGGCGTCCTCGCCGTTGAGGGTGAACGATGCCATGCGGTAGCCCTCTTCGGGAGTGGCGTTGATAGTCAGTGCTGTGTACTTGGGCACCTTGCTGCCGTGAGCATACTCCTTGCCTGCGGCGTCGGTCACCTTGACGGTGCCGTGGCTTGAGGGGAGAATGTCGAGATAAGCATATTCCGAGCCTCCGTTGCTGCCGGTGTGCGAGGGAGTCCAGCCGCGGTCGAGGGCGATCGAGGAGTCGGCGCGGTTGCCGTCGTTGAGGTTCGTGTCGCCGCCCTGGATTACGGCGAGGTTCCATGTCACCTTGTTCTGGTCGTCGTCAGCGTCTTCAGCGCGCTGAGGCAGGAGGTAGTAGATGTCGTTGAGCTCGTCGGCTGTCATGCCGTTGCCGTTGATGTAGAGCGTGCGGAGGTTGGGGCATGCCGAGACGTCGAGCTTGTGGATGTCGTTGCCCGACACCGACAGTGATACGAGCATCGGGTTGGCCGATACGTCGACCGACGTCAGGAGGTTGTCGGCGAGGGAGAGAGTCATCAGTTCAGAGGCCTTGGATACATCAATCGAAGTGAGCTTGTTCTTGTTCAGTTCGGCTTCCTTGAGCATGGTGTTGGCCGTGATGTCGATGGCGCTGATGGCGTTGTTGTTGGCGTTGAGCCATGTCAGGTATTGGTTTTTCGACAGGTCGAGAGATGTGAGCTTGTTGCCCTTGACGTCGAGATACTGGAGGTACTTGAGGCCTGAGACGTCGATCGAAGAGAGCTGTGCGATGCCTTCCTCCTCGTCGCCGTAGCCGTCGGAGTATGCGTCGAGCCACATGATGTTGGGGTTGCCGCTGAGGTCGACACTCTTGAGCGCCGTGTATCCGATGTCGAGTACTTCAAGATTGGGCACGCCCTTGAGGTCGATTGTCGTAACGGGGTTCCAGTGTATGTTGAGGAACTTGAGGTCGTCGGACGCTCCGAGGTCGATTGCGGTGATGGCGTTGTCGTGCAGGCCGAAGAACTCCGCCACGTCGCCGAAGCCGGATACGTCGAGACCTGCCACGTCGCCGTAGACGGTAACGGTAGTTCCGGCGGCGGTGCCGTCGATGCGGGTGCCCTTGAGCTCGGCGTAGCCGCTTGTGTATGCGTTCTGTCCGGGATACTCGGTGCGTGTGCCTGTGCCCCAGTCGACGGATACGGTTCCGTTGTTATATACTGTGTTGACGAGGAATGACATCTTCTGCCCCTGCTTGGTGGTGAGGGTTATGGCGTTCTCGCTGCTTGTGAAGTTTACCTTGATTGTCGACGGGCCGTCGATCATGAACCAGGGGCTGTAGATTTCGGTACCGTTCACGGTCACGCTCTTGAAGCGCTTGCCTTCTTCGGGGTAGGCGTACACATAGATGGGGACGCCGGCCTTGGCTTCGGTGGTGACAGAGGCCATCTGCTGGTAGTAGGGGCCGCTCCACTGTGCGAGGAGGAACTCTCCGCCCGACGTGCTGTATATGTCAAGGTCGTAGTCGAGACCCATTGCGAAGATGGGGTAGAGGCGGTCGAGGTGTCCGGTTTTGTTCTCGCCGGTATCGGTAGCGTCCGACAGCGTCACGGCCATAGCGTCGTTCTTTGCGGTGCCGTCGCCGGTAACGTCGCACACCCACTTCATGTCGCTGCTGGTGGCATATGACGTATTGGCAGTCTCGCCGTTGGAGCCGCTGATGAGCAGGTTGGGTCCGGCAGTGCCGTATGTGCTCGATTTGGCCACGGGGAGGGTGCGGAGGGTGTAGTTCATCGACGCCGGTGTCATCTTCTTGTTGTCGCGCAGGTCGATGAGGGTCATTCTTTCAGCCTGCTGACCGTTGAAGTCGATGAACTCGATGTTGGTCTCGGCGCCCTTGAAAACCTTGAGATAAGAGCAGTTCATCAGCGTGGCGCGCGAGATGTTTGTGCGGGAGATGTTGATTTCCTGGAGCGACTTGAGCTGCATGAAGTCAATCTCCTTTATGGGGTTGCCCGACACGTTGATTGTGCGCAGCTGCTTGTTGTTGCCCAGGTCGAGCGACGCCAGGTTGTTGTCGGCGGCGTTGAAGACAGTCAGGTCGGGCGCCTGCGACAGGTCGATGGACGTGAACTGGTTGCCATTGATGTTTATGTTCTCGAGCTTTGTGCATCCTGTCATGTCGAGGCTTCTGATCTGCGTGTTGTTCGACACGTCGATAGTGACCAGCTCGGGGTAGCTTCCGAGGACAAAAGGCTCGTCGTCGGCTGCTGTCATGAGGCTGTTGTTAGCAAGGTTGAGAGTGCGCAGGTTGGGGAGGCTCACGGGGTAGAAGTGAGCCAGGTCGCAGTTGCTGATGTCAATGCTGCGGAGAGCCTTGCGGGAGTCCTCGGGCATGCAGATGAATATCGAGCCGAACTTGGGGCAGTCGTTGGCCGACAGATACTCGAGCACTTCGAGGTCGCGCATGTCGAGGCACACGATGCCGGAGTTGTGCGCGATGCTGAGTCTTGTGAGCGTTGTGCCGGCATTCTCGAGCGAGAGTGTGGTGTTGTCGTATGTGCTGTTGACGATGTCGTTGTAGCTCAGGTTCAGCTCCGTGAGGGGAGTGACTCCGACGAGCCGGAAGTCGGTCAGTTTGTTTTTCGACAGGTCGAGGCTTGTGAGGCGCGTCATGTCCTCGATGACAGCCGACGTGAGACCTATCTCGTTTATGTCGGCCTCGGTAACGTTGCCTTTGATAATCAGGCTCTCGCCTTCGATAGATCCTTCAATCCAGCGGTTGTATGCCGCCTGCGACGGGTCGACGGTGTATTTGACGTCTACGCCGTTGCCCCAGTCAATCGAGATAGGAGATGTGGCGGTTGCTGCGTTGAGCAGAATCCGGACTTTCGTGCCTGCTTCGAGATCGGTCGTGAATGTCATCTGACCGGCGTTCATCATCAGAGCGCAAGAGCCCAAAAGAGCTGAGAGTAAAGTTTTCTTCATAATTAGAAGGATTAGAAATTCAGGTTGCGGTGGCAAAGGTATGTATTCTGTATCATAAAAACAAGCCCGAAGCTGCAAAATGCGAGCTTCGGGCTTGTAAAATGTATGTTTCTGTCTGTTTATGTTGCGAAAATGTGAATTTGTGCTCGGGAGAGATCGTTTATGGGTATCATACTGACGCAATGGCGGCGAGTACGGTCACGATGACGATAAGCATAAGTATGGCGATTATGAGCAGTACGACAGTAATGCGGTTCGGACCCTTGAACGAGAATATCGAAGAGGCGCACGACCAGGTGATAATCGAGCTTACTATCGACACGAGCAGCGACGAGCACAGCACGAGCCACAGCACAGCCGAGCGGACATGCATCGGGTCGAGGCTGAACCCTGAGAGGATGTTGTCGAGGCCGGCGACGTACCATGCCACAAGTCCGGCCGACACGGAGAGGAAGACAACGAGCGAGGCCACGCTCGCAACGGCGCCTATCGCACCGATAAATCCGATGACACACTTGCCCATAATCGACAGCAGCGCCGTGAAGAAGTTGACGTTCTCCTTATAGGGCGGAGGCAGCGTGCCCGACTCGGCCATGACAGTCTGTCCGACGGTGTCGACGTTGACCGGAGTGCCGTTCATCTGCAGTATCTGCCTCGGTGTCAGCGCCGGAGGTATTATCATCCAGGCGATGAGATAGATGATTATGAAAGGCCATACCTTCAGCACCGAAGCCATGGCGAGCACCAGGACTATGAAGAGGATGCGCATGATGTTGGCGTTCCATCCCAGGTAGACCGACAGTCCGCCGAACACACCGCCGAATACCTTGTTCTTCACATTTCGGTACAGCTTCTTCTTTAACGGCAGGTTTATTGATATGAAAGGAGCGCCGGCGCTCTGCTGGCCTGTGGTCTGCGGCTCTTCGGCCTCGCCGTTATCGTCGCCGCCGAGATCCTCGGGGCGTCCCATTGTCTCGATGACTTTCTCGACATCGGACAGCACGATGACAGACTTGCCGCATGCGAGACGCTCGTTGAAGTGCTCGCGTATACGGCTCTCGATGTCGGCCACTATTTCGTGGCCCTCGTCGCCGGTGAAAGTAATCTTGAGTTTCTGGAGGTAGTTCTCGAGGAGGGCGAATGCGTCCTCGTCGATGTGGAATATCTGGCCGTCGACATTCACTGAGAAAGTACGTTTCATATGGGTTGCCGGGATAAATCGTTAAAATCCTTGTTGATAAGATGTGTTACAGTGAGGCTGATTTCGTTCCACGAGTTGTTGAGTTGTCGGAGGAACTCAAGCCCTGTTTCGGTGATGGAGTAGTACTTGCGGGGTGGCCCCGATGGCGATTCTTCCCAGCGGTAGGATAAAAGACCGTCGTTCTTAAGCCTCGTCAGCAGCGGGTAGAGAGTGCCCTCCATCACTATCAGATGAGCCTCCTTCATCTCTGTGATGATTTCGGAGGCATAGGCGTCTCGCCTGCTCAGAAGCAGCAGAACGCAAAACTCCAGCATCCCCTTGCGCATTTGCGATTTAAGATTGTCGATGTTCATTGCCATGATTTGCAGTGTAGATTGTAGATTATAAGAGGGGGCTGTTTCTGTTTTACGATGCAAAGTTATATGCTTTTAAGGTACTATGCAATACCAAGTACCTTGAAAGTGCATGAATTAACATTAATTAATAATTGGAAGTGCTTCCGCAAGCCATAAAAAAAGCCCCGGGCGTGTGCTCCGGGGCTTGTGCGGTAGAGGCTGATAGCCTGAGTGCTTATTTGACGTACATCTTGCGTCCGCCGGCGATGTAGATGCCGGGGCGGAGGCCGTCGAGGTTCTCGGCGTTGGCACGCACGAGGCGTCCTGTCACGTCATAGACGTCGGCGGGGAATATCGAGGCCTCGTTCTCGTCGACAGCTACGTCGGTGATTGAGGCGGCAGCGTTGTCGAAGGCGTTCATGTTCTCGGCTGTGAATATGTGCCAGCGCTGCGAGCCGGTGTTGTTGTTGATGCTGAATACTTCAGACTTGACGCTTGCCGTTGTCATTGCTGCCAGAGAGCGGGGCGAGCTGTTCTCCGAAGCGGCGATAATCCAGTATGTGTAGTCGTTGGTGTCGTCGATGGGCACGCGGTTGATCGAGCTTGTAATCTGGAGGGCTGTCTTGGCATCGGCCGATTTGTCGTCGGTGACGGCATACTTGTTGTCGGCCCAGGTGATGCGGTTGCCTGTGGCGGCGTTGGTCATTGTTTAGTAC
>JAICZO010000241.1 GCA_029057255.1 Muribaculaceae bacterium
TACGCAGCTCCCGAGCAGGGTGCCTTCACCGAGATCGGCGCCGCTCTCTACAAGCGCATGAACGACCGCGACTTCCGCAAGCTCTCATTCGTAGCTCCCGAGGATTCGCCCCTCCGCGGCCGCGAGCCCTTCCTTGACGCCAAGTTCGCAGAAGAAAACTTCGACGGCCCCTACATCGCCATCAAGTTCCGCCCCGGCGAAGGCAACATGAACGACTACGCAGTAGGTTCGGTAGTTGCTTACCCCCTTATGCGAGTTGAAGAAATGTACTTCATCGAGGCAGAGGCCACCGCGCACATCAACGCAGCCGAAGGCAACAACCTGCTGAAGAACTTCATGAAGACCTACCGCTACAACAGCTACGACAACAACGTCAGCACCACCGACGACGTAGTCGAGGAAATCGTATTCCAGAAGCGTATCGAGCTCTGGGGCGAAGGTCAGGCATTCTTCGACTTGAAGCGTCTCGGCTACTCTATAACCCGCGCTTACGACGGCAGCAACTTCGACCCGACCCGTAACACCTTCAACACCAACGGCCGTCCCGCATGGATGAACTTCTGTATCGTGCAGACCGAGCCTAACAATAACACAGGTGTCACCGGCTACAACACTCCGAGCTGCGAAGAAATGTACAAGCCCATCAATTAATCTTCTTAAGAATTACAAATCATGCGATTCAACAAAATATTCACAACCATCCTCGGCTCGGCTCTCCTTTTCGGTGCATGGTCGTGTACGGAAGAGCCGAAGTACAACCCGGCGCCCGAGTATAACGGCGACGACGTATACTTCTCGTCCGAGCAGTCTGCAGTAGTTGACATCCCTACAGGCGCACAGTCTGTATCGGTTGAACTCAACCGCGTCAAAGCAGGCGAAGAACTTGTTGTCGGCCTCGTCGGCACAGTGACCAACCCCGACGGTGAAGATCTCAGCAGCGTCTTCAACGTCCCCACCCAGGTAACATTCCCCAAGGGTGAGACCAAGGTTGAAATTCCCATCGGCGTTGACTTCGCCTATGTAGAGGCAGAAGTAGCCTACCAGCTCAACATCGCCGTCAACGGTGAGCTTACATCGCCCTACGGCGCATCGCAGGCTCAGTTCACCCTCACCTACGCTCCCTGGGGCCCGTTCAAGCGTATCGGCGGCACCGAGATGGCACACGTCACTCTCTCAAGCTTCGGCATGACCGACCAGGAGTGCGCCGTATACGAATCCCGCTCGACAGTAGAGGGCGACAACCGTATCAAGTACCAGTTCGGTGACTACGGCTGCTCCGACCTCAACCCCGACCAGAGCACGTGGACATTCTATGTCAACGGCTACAACGCTACCATCATCGTCGACGTCGACAAAAAACGCGCCACCTGGGAACCCATGAACACCGGCGACACCGAGTCGTTCGGCTCGATGGTGAAGGTAACCGACGTCTACACCTACAAGAAGGACATCAACCCCAACATCTTCAGCTCTCAGACGCTCGAAGAAATCTACGAACTCGGCTCCAACTACAGTGCTGAGACCGGCCGCATCGCCATCCTCACCATGTACTACACCGACGCTCAGCCCATCACCTACTCCGCCGAGTACATGCAGCTTCCCGGCTACGCAAGCTACGATGTTGACTTCACCTACCTCGGCCACTTCGTAAGCGAGCCCGAGAAGCAGGAATCGGTGCAGATTGAAGTCTACAAGAGCGACGACCTCGCTTCCTACCAGCTCCGTTTCTTCGAAGGCGAGCTCAGCGAGGCTGACGTGACCAAGGCTCTCGAGGAAATGCGCAAGGACGACTCCGCCGTCCTCCACACCGAAGCTGTGGAAGTATACGAGTACTACCTCCGCAAGGAAGGCAAGTACACCTTCGTGGTCCTCGGCTATGACAGCAAGAACAACGAGGTATACAACACCACATGGAGCTTCGACTTCACCCCCGTCCAGCCCTACAACTGGAAGTCGCTCGGCTATGCCGAATACACCGACGGTTTCTTCTACAGCCTCTACAAGAGCATCGAACCCGTATCGTGGGACGTTGAAGTAGAACAGAGCACAGAGAACCCCGGCATCATCCGCCTCGTCAACCCCTATCGCTCCGGCAACGGCTGGGCATATGCCGACGAGAAATTCGACCTCAAGGGCAACTACTACCTCACCCTCAACATCGAGGATCCCGAGATGGTATACGTGCTCGAAGGCAAGCTCGGCGTGATGCTCAGCTCGGAAGACGGTGAAGTGAGCGCATTCTCGCGCGCCGGCGAACTCGTGGCCATCGGCCGCAAGCCCAACATCATCAAGCGCCTCGGCTATGCAGGCAAGCTCGCCGACGACGCCATCACCTTCCCCGGCTCGACACTCTACCTCGGCTTCAGCAACGTCACCGACAGCGAAGGCGCTCTCGAGTGGATGGACACCAACCTCGCACTCGACGTTGAAAGCTCTGACCTCACAGAGCAGATCAAGAGCGAAGGCGAGTTCTACCTCGACCTCAGCACTGTTGACCTCAACGGCACCGCAGCAGCCAAGGCAGCTCCCAAGGCTATCAACGGCGTTAAGCTCAACAAGAAGTCGCTGCTCCGCAAAAACAACGCCAAGAACGTAGTCAGCCTCCGCTAAGCGGCATCCTGACACGACATAAATCCGACAACGGGTCGTTCTCATCGCATCGAGAACGGCCCGTTTTCGTTCCACCGGGGGAGCATCAAAAGCAAAAAGACACCAAAATGCCGTCGTCACTCGCGTTTTAGGAATTTTTTGTATACAATAATTGCGCGGTAATGCCAAATATTCGTATATTTGCACACTTCAAACATTATACCGACACAACAAGCAATCGAAATAAAATCTACAATGAAAAGATTACTCCTTCTTGCGGCCGCGGCAGGCGCACTGACAGCGTCGGCTCAGGGCTTACACAAACTCGACACACCTGCATCGCAGCTTGTCAGTCTTGCTCAGGGCGAACTGTTATCACGCAGCGCAGCCTTCAAAGCACTGCCCGCACCCAAGGCGGCAGACGAAGCTGTGACAGTGATTGTCACCATCACCGATGAATCAGCTATAGAACAACTCGAGAAGCTCGGTGCCACTATCACCTCGGTTCGCGACGAACTGGTGCTTGCCGACATGACCCCCTCGCAGATGGCCGACGCCACCGCCATCGACGCCGTCAAGGCCATATCGCTCGGCTATGAGAACCGCGCCCTGCTCGAGACAGCGCGCCGCGACTCTCACGTCGACGAAGTACACGCCGGCACCGGTCTCGACAAGGCTTACGACGGCAGCGGCGTCATCGTGGGCATGATGGACACCGGCCTCGACCCCAACCACGTTAACTTCCGCAACGAAGACGGCAGCAACCGCATCTCCCGCATGTGGATCATCACCGGCAGCAACGGCGCCAAGCGCGAGCTCACCGGCGACCAGATAACATCATACACCACCGACAACCGCAACCAGACACACGGCACCCACGTGATGGGTATCCTCGCCGGCGGCTACAAGGACAAAGCCGACCAGGTGGCTATCTTCAACGCCCGCGGCCGCAACACCGTCAAGCGCGACTACCCCGTGCCCTACTACGGCGTGGCTACCGGAGCCGAAATCACACCCGCTGTCGGCACCCTCGACGGCAACAACATCCTCAACGCCGCCGAGTATCTCCTCGAATACGCCAAGAGCCAGAACAAACCCGCCGTGATGAACCTCTCGCTCGGCCACAACACAGGCCCCCACGACGGCACAACAGCCTCCAACCAGTACCTCGCCAAGGTCGGCAAGGAGATGCTCATCACCATCTCGGCAGGCAACGAGGGCAACACTCCCCTCTCGATACACAAGGACTTCAAGGCGGGCGACACCGAGGTTAAGACCACATTCGCCAAACGAACCTCCATCGCCGGCATCGTCGATATCTGGGCTGACGACGCCACTCCCTTCGACTTCACAATCATAGGTGTCGACAAGACTTCGGGCAACATCAAGTACAGCTTCGACTTCGACGGCACCAAGTCGGGCACGACCTACCTCACCGGCACAGGCTACACCGCACCCGGCTACATCACCAGCGTCGAGTTCAACAACGCATTCGGCTCGCGCGGCGCCATCATCACAAACATCAACGTCAACCCCAACAACAACCGCTTCAACGTCTACATCAACGTGCAGACAGCGGCCGGCAACGACGCCAACGTAGTACCCGGCATCATCATCAAGGGCAAGGAAGGCAAGTCGATCGACATGTACACAACGGGCTACACCTACTTCCTCGACAACGGCCTCGCCGGCTACACAACCGGCGACGACAAAGGCTCGATCAACGACATGGCATGCGGCGACAACGTGCTCGCAGTAGGCGCTTACGTCAACGCCAAGACATGGCCCGCACTCGAGCCGGGCGGATACATCCTCGACTACGGCAGCACCAAGGGCGCTATCGCAAGCTTCTCGTCGTACGGCACTCTGCTCGACGGCCGCCAGCTGCCCCACATCTCCGGTCCCGGCGAAGCCATCATCTCGTCGTACAGCAAGTTCTACATCGACGGCGGCTATGACGGCTACGACGGCAAACTCGTCTCGGCCAAGAAAATCGAAGACAAGCGCAACAGCTACTGGATGGAGATGTCCGGCACATCGATGTCGTCGCCCTTCGTGGCAGGCGTCCTCGCCCTCTGGCTCCAGGCCGACCCCACCCTCACAATCGACGAAGTGAAGAACATCCTCAAGGCTACCGCCACCAAAGACGAATTCACCGCAGCTGCTCCCCACCGCTTCGGCTATGGCAAAATCGACGCACTCGCAGGCATGAAGGCAGTCCTCGGCCTGGGCGGCGTGAGCGATGTCAAGGCCGACAGCAAAGTGATGGTCAATGAAGTATCGGCAGGCGTATACGAGGTATTCATCCCCGGCGCCGACAGCGTCAACGCAGCTCTCTACAGCCTCTCCGGCGCTATGGCAGCATCGGTGACAGCATCGGGCGACAGCGCCACCCTCAACGCCGACAGCCTCGCTCCCGGCATCTACGTGCTCCACGTCAACGGCGGCGGCACAACCGACACCCGCAAGGTCGTTGTACGCTGATTACGACCGAACCCCTGACATATTCAAGGCCTCAACGCACAAGCGCTACGGCATAACGATATGACCCTAAACGACATAAAAGACACCACAGGTCTCCTGCGACCGCTGCTGTCTTTTATGTCGTTTTTTATTTTGAGCACGGCGGCGGCACAGGCCACCGAGGATGCCGACACGAGCGTCACAGCCCTGCACGAAGTCGTCGTCACGGCAGTGAAGGCCCCGTCGGAAGTCATCCCCGCGCAACGTCTCTCGGGCAAGACCCTGTCGCGGCTCAACAGCAACAGCGTGGCCGACGCCCTGCGCCACTTCGCAGGCGTGCAGATTAAGGACTACGGCGGCGTGGGCGGCGTCAAGACCGTCAACGTGCGCTCGATGGGCTCGCACCACACCGGCGTAGCGTACGACGGCATCGAGTTGGGCAACGCTCAGAACGGACAGATCGACCTGGGGCAGTTCTCGCTTGACAACGTCGAGGAGATAAGCCTGCATAACGGGCAGAAAAGCGGCATCCTCCAGCCCGCAAAGGACTACGGCGCCGCGGCAAGCGTCTACATCCGCACCCGCACACCGCGCTTCGAGGGCGGCAGACGCTTGCGGCTGAGGGCACTCTTCCGCACCGGCTCCTTCGACCTCGTCAACCCCGAGCTGCTGGCAGAGGCCAAGCTGTCGGAGACCGTGCAGGCCTCGCTGAGCGCCGGATGGACACACTCGTCGGGCCGATACCGCTTCGGCCTGCAGCACAAGCGCCCCGACGGCAGCATAGCATGGGACACCACCGCCGTGCGCCGGAACGGCGACATCGACGCCCTTCGCTGCGAGCTCAACATCAGCGGGCAGAGCGGCCAAGGACGCTGGCATGCCAAGGCATACCACTACCGCTCGGAGCGCGGCATCCCCGGCGCCATCGTCAACAATGTGTGGCGGCGCGGCGAGCGTCAGTGGGACCGCAACACTTTCGCCCAAGGGTCATACACCCTCACGGCAGGCCGCTGGTCGCTGTTGGCCAACGCCAAGTATGCCTACTACGACACCCGCTACGTCAACAACGACTCCCGGCAGCAGCCTATCGACAACCGCTACCGGCAGCATGAGGCTTATGCCTCGGCGGCTACGGAGCTGACTCTCACCCGGGCATGGCGCGTGTCCGCGGCAGCCGACATGCAGTACAACACCATGTGGAGCGACCTCTTCGGCTTCAGGCGCCCGGACAGACTCACGGGCTATGTATCGGCCGCGGCGTCGCTCACACTACCCCGCCTCAAGGCCCAGGCATGCGCCCTCGGCACCTTCATCGACGACCGCCGGGAGGGAGTGCGCCGTCAGGGGCGGCAGGCCTTCAGCCCGTCGGTCTTCATCTCGGGACGCCCGCTGCGCAGCCGCAAGTTCTCGCTGAGGGCATTCTTCAAGCAGTCGTTCCGCATGCCGACCTTCAACGACCTCTACTATGCCGACATGGGCAACAGCGCCCTCGACCCCGAGCGGGTGACACAATACAACTTCGGCGCCGTCTACGAGCACTCCTCC
Source organism: Muribaculaceae bacterium (assembly GCA_029057255.1). Classification (GTDB taxonomy): domain Bacteria; phylum Bacteroidota; class Bacteroidia; order Bacteroidales; family Muribaculaceae; genus CAG-873. The sequence goes on from JAICZO010000241.1 coordinate 6,598, forward strand.
ACGGGCGTCCTCGCCGCCGTGCGTGTCAGCGCCGACGCATACATCAACCGCGTGCGCGACAAAATAGTGGCATACCCGCGCGGACAGCAGTTCAGATGGACGATGCTCAACCTCGGGCGCGTCGACATACGCGGCACCGACATAACAGCCACAGCCACGCTGCGCCCCTGCGGCGCCCCGCCGGGGGCCGCCCGCCGGGGCGGAGACCAACCCCCCCG
>JAICZO010000242.1 GCA_029057255.1 Muribaculaceae bacterium
GATTATAGGCGGCACGAATCAGGCGGGCCACACCCGACTCCTCGAGGCCTATTTCCTGAAGGAACTCCTGACGCTCCTCGTAGGTGTCAAGCTCGGCGATTTCGCTCTCGGTGCGTGCTGCCACGATGAGCAGACCTGCGCCCTCGTCCTTTATGGCCTCGCGGACGGCTTCGACGTATTCGTTGCCGTCGGCAGCTGCTGCGTCGTCGACATTGCAGACATAGAGCACGGGCTTGGATGTGAGCAGGAAGAGCTCGCGGGCGAACTTCTGCTCGTCGACGGTGTCAAATTCCACCGAGCGTGCGGGGAGGCCTTTGTCAAGAGCCTCTTTGATTTTGACGAGCACTTCGTACTGCATCTTTGCAACCTTGTCGCCGCCGGTCTGTGCCTGCTTCTGAGTCTTGGCGATGCGCGACTCTACAGTCTCGAGGTCCTTGAGCTGCAGCTCGAAGTCGATGATTTCCTTGTCGCGGACGGGGTTCACCGAGCCGTCGACGTGAGTGATGTTGTCGTCGTCGAAGCAGCGGAGCACATGTATGATGGCGTCAGTCTCGCGAATGTTGGCGAGGAACTTGTTGCCGAGGCCTTCGCCTTTGGAGGCGCCCTTGACGAGTCCGGCGATGTCGACGATTTCGACCGTAGCGGGTACTACCGATTTGGGGTTGCACATCTCGACGAGCTTTGTCAGTCGGTCGTCAGGCACTGTGATGACGCCTACGTTTGGCTCGATAGTGCAGAAGGGGAAGTTTGCCGACTGTGCCTTGGCGTTGGACAGACAGTTGAAGAGAGTGGATTTTCCGACGTTGGGGAGACCAACGATGCCGCATTGTAATGCCATATGTTTCAGTGATAAAGTTCGAAAAAATTAGAGCGAAAACCCTCTTACGGTCTTCGCTCTGCAAAGTTACGAATTTTTTGTCGAATTTCAGCTCCCGGCGTCCCGGCAAGGCTTCGATTTGAGCTCTTCGAGCGGCCCGCTGACGAAGGGGCGTTCGGAGGCGTGCGGGTGGGGCAGGGTCAGCCGCGGCGAGGAGTAGACTATGTCGTCGACTTCGATGATGTCGATGTCGATTTCGCGGTCGCGGTACGAGCCGTCGGCATTGCGGTGCGGCATGGCCGACAGCGAGCGCTCGACGGCCTGCGTGGTGTCGAGCAGAGCCTCAAGCTCGGCGTCAGTCCATGCCTCGGCGCGCTCTATGTCGAAGGCAAGGCCGATGTTGGTGAAGCCGTGCTCCGACTCGAAGCCCCAAGGCTCCGACTCGACCGCCTCAGACAAGCGGCACTGCGCTCCGGCAAACAGCGCCGACGAACGAAGCGCGGCGACCGCGCGGGCTATGAAGGCCCTGCGGTCGCCGCTGTTCGATCCTATATTGAGATATACGGTGCTTGTCACGAGTCGATGGTGCGCGATACTTCCTTCTCCTCGAAGCCTTCGATAAGGTCGCCGACCTTGACGTCGTTGTATCCGGCGATGGAGATACCGCAGTCGTATCCGGAGAGTACTTCCTTGACGTCGTCCTTGAAGCGCTTGAGCGAGCCGAGGTCGCCTGTGTAGCGGACGATACCGTCGCGGATGAGGCGTACCTTGCAGCCACGTTTGATTTTGCCCTCGCGGACGAGTGCGCCGGCGATGGTGCCGACCTTCGATACGTGGAATGTCTCGAGCACTTCGGCAGTACCGGTGATTTCCTCGCGGATTTCGGGAGCGAGGAGGCCTGCCATAGCGTCCTTGACTTCCTCGATGGCCTGGTAGATGACCGAGTAGAGGCGGATCTGTACGCCGTCACGCTCGGCGGCACGTCGTGCTGCAACGCTGGGGCGCACCTGGAAGCCGATGATGATGGCGTCGGATGCGGCGGCAAGAGTGACGTCGCTCTCCGAGATTTCGCCGACGGCCTTGTGGAGCACGTTGATCTGCACTTCTTCGGTCGAGAGCTTGATGAGTGAGTCCGACAGAGCCTCGATGGAGCCGTCGACGTCGCCTTTGACGATGATGTTGAGCTCCTGGAAGTTGCCGATGGCGCGGCGGCGGCCGATGTCCTCGAGGGTGAGCATCTTGGTGGTGCGGAGACCCTGCTCGCGGGCGAGCTGTTCGCGCTTGCCTGCGATGTCGCGGGCTTCCTGTTCGGTCTCGAGCACGTTGAAGGTGTCGCCGGCGGTGGGTGCGCCGTTGAGGCCGAGGATGAGCGCGGGAGTGGCGGGACCGGCCTCCTTGATGCGCTGGTTACGCTCGTTGAACATTGCCTTTACCTTGCCGAAGTGGTTGCCGGCGAGGACTACGTCGCCCACGTGGAGTGTACCGTTCTGTACGAGCACGTTGGCCACATAGCCGCGGCCCTTGTCGAGCGACGACTCGATGATTGTGCCGACGGCGCGGCGCTTGGGATTGGCGCGGAGTTCGAGCAGCTCGGCTTCGAGCAGCACCTTCTCCATGAGTTCCTCGACGCCGATGCCTTTCTTGGCCGAGATGTCCTGGCTCTGGTACTTGCCACCCCATTCCTCGACGAGGTAGTTCATGGCGGCGAGTTCCTCCTTGATTTTGTCGGGGTTGGCGTGGGGCTTGTCAATCTTGTTGATGGCGAAGACGATAGGCACACCTGCTGCCGATGCGTGGTTGATGGCCTCGACTGTCTGCGGCATGACGTTGTCGTCGGCTGCCACGATGATGATGACGAGGTCGGTAACCTTTGCACCGCGGGCACGCATGGCGGTGAACGCTTCGTGACCGGGGGTGTCAAGGAAGGTGATGTGACGGCCGTCGGCGAGCTTGACGCTGTAGGAGCCGATGTGCTGTGTGATGCCGCCGGCCTCGCCTGCGATTACGTTGGCCTTGCGGATGTAGTCGAGCAGCGATGTCTTGCCGTGGTCGACGTGACCCATGACGGTCACCACGGGCGGACGGCTCACGAGGTCTTCCTCGCGGTCTTCTTCCTGGTGGATAGCCTCGGCTACTTCAGCCGATACGTACTCGGTTGTGAAGCCGAATTCGTCGGCAACGATATTGATGGTCTCGGCGTCGAGTCGCTGGTTGATTGATACCATGACACCGAGGTTCATACATGTGGCGATGACGTTGTTGACAGGCACGTCCATCATGACTGCAAGGTCGTTTGCTGTCACGAATTCGGTGATTTTGAGTACGCGGCTCTCGGCTGCTTCGGCCTGCATGAGCTCACGCTCGCGCGAAGCGTTTGCCTCGCGTTTCTCGCGGCGCCACTTGGCACCCTTCTTGAGGCCCTTGTCCTTGGCAGTGAGTCGGGCGAGCGTCTCTTTTACCTGCTTCTGTACGTCTTCTTCGTTTACTTCGGGTGTTACGGGACGACGGCGGTCGTTCTGGCGTCCGCCACCGTTTCGGCCACCGGCATTTCCTGCACCGCGGTTTGCGGCGGGGTTGGCCTGGCGGCGGTTGTCGGCACCCTGTCCGGCGGGACGGTCGTTACCGTTGCCGGCGGTGCGTCCTACTTTCTCGATGTCGACTTTTTCTTTGCCTGCTATGCGGCGACGCTTCTTGCGGTCGGCGTCGGCGCCTGCTGCACCGGCCAGAGCGCCTGCACGGCCTGCGCGGCGGTCTTCCTTCGATTTCTTTTTCGGACGGGTGTTCTGGTTGAGAGCGTCAAGGTCGATCTTGCCCACGATGTTGATTGTGGGTGCGGGAGCCGAGCGCTCGATAGTGAATATTTCGGGCTCGCCGGACTTTGCGGGCTCGGCGGGTTTGGCCGCGGGTTCTTCAGCCTTGGGCTGCGCTGCGGGCTTGGCTTCAGGCTCGGGTTTGGCGGGAGCTTCGGGAGCCTTAGCGGGAGCGGGCGCAGGGGCAGGAGCGGGAGCGGGCGCCGCTTTGGGAGCCTCGGGCGCTTTGGGCGCTTCAGGTGCCTTTGCAGGCTCAGCCTTAGGCTCTTCGGGCTTTACTTCGGGCTTAGCTTCGGGCTTAGCCTCGGGAGCCGGAGCGGGCTTAGCTTCGGGAGCGGGAGCGGGCGCGGGAGTCGGCTCGGGGCGCTTCACAATGGGGTTGCCTTTTGCGTCAAGGTCGATTTTGCCTATGATGCGGGGCTGCTGTGCGGTATGCACAGTCGACGCTTCAGCCTCCTCGGCCTTGGGAGCGGGGCTTGTCTTTGCCCTTGTCTCCTTGCGCTCTGTTGTAATCTGAGCCGAGCGGTTCTTGAGGTCCTTGTCGCTCTTGAACGCACCCATGAGCATGTCGACGATGTCATCCTCGACACGGGTGTTGGGGCTTTCGTCGATGGTTATGTTGCGTTTGCGCAGAAATTCAATCACGGTCGGGAGCGACACGTTGAGGTCTTTCGCTATTTTGCTTATCTTTGTTTTAGCCATGTAAGGGGATTAATGGATTCTTGGGAAAAATTATGGGGGAAAGCGAGGGGCAGGCCCCTCACTCCGTTCGGGCCGCGAAGCGTATGCCCGGGCCGGCACCGGG
>JAICZO010000243.1 GCA_029057255.1 Muribaculaceae bacterium
ACGTAGCCGTTAACGCAGCATCCGCAACATTCGCCGGCGACGGCCTCGTTGGCCACAACACTGCTGACGGCGCTTCGGTGACTGTCTACGACGCTTACGGCATCCTCGTTGCTGCCGTGCCCGACTATGCAGCCGGCACACTCATCGGTCTTCCCCGCCACGGTCTCTACCTGTGCGTGGTAAGCACCGCTGACAACACTCAGACTATTAAGGTAGTATATTGATAATTTAGGTTAAGCGGGCGGGCCGGAGCCCCGGTGGTTGCGGCCCGCCCATTTTTATACTCTTTTTTTAACGATAATATCCGTCAAACTCCCGACAAAGACTAAATCATACAAGGAATATGAAACTTACACATCTGCTAATCGCATCATTTTTGTTCGCTCCCGCAGGGGCGTTCGCCAAAAGCAATATCACCCCCGGACAGGTATGGAACGACACCTCAGGGAAGCATATCAATGCTCATGGATGTTGTGTTCTGCACCACGACGGTGTCTACTATTGGTTCGGCGAGGACCGCACCGGCTATGACAGCAACGGTGTGAGCTGCTACACGTCGAGCGACCTCTATAACTGGAAGCGTGTGGGCCTGGTCTTCAAGGCCTCCGACGCACGCGACGAAAAGACAGGCAAGTGTATCCTCGAGCGCCCCAAGGTGGTCTATAACGACAAGACCGGCAAGTGGGTGATGTATATCCACTGGGAGAACGGCGAGGGATACGGCGAGGCACGCGTGTGCGTGGCCGTGAGCGACCGCGTCGACGGCGACTACAAGTTTGTCAGCACTTACCGCCCCAACAATCATGACTCGCGCGACCAGACAGTCTTCAAGGATACCGACGGCAAGGCATACCACTTCGCATCCACCGACATGAACACCAACATGAACGTGGCTCTCCTTGCCGAGGACTATCTCACTCCCGAGACAAACCCCGTGACCGAGACCAAAATCCTCAAGGGCCTGCGCTACGAGGCTCCGGCCATCGTCAAGGTGGGCGACACATATTTCGGCGTATTCTCGGGCTGTACCGGATGGGACCCCAACCCCGGCCACAGCGCTACCGCAACAGAGATTCTCGGCTACTGGACTCCCGGCCGTAACTTCGCCATCGACAAAGAAGCCTCCACGACTTACCGCAGCCAGAGCACATACATCCTCAAGCTTGCAGGCAAGGAAGGCGCATACATCTACATGGGCGACCGCTGGAACTCGAGCGACGTCGGCGGCAAGTCGGAGTATGTATGGCTGCCTCTGAGCCTCCGCTCCGGCGCTCCTACCGTCAAGTGGTATGACAGCTGGGATCTGAGCGTCTTTGATGACTGCGACCGCTTCCACCGCATCGCCGAGCCTAAGGACGGCGCCGTGGTGCGTCTGCTCGACAAGTACTCCGACCGCTGGGTGTCGACATCCGGCAACGGTTTCTTCATCGACGACGACAACGACAACACCAACATCGACTTCCGCCTCGAAGCCACCGACCATCCCTACCGCTGGCGCCTCGCCGTCGACGGCCGCTACCTCGAGTCGGTCTTCGGAGCGCTGGTATTCTCCGAGAAGTCGGAGTCCACGACACAGCTGTGGCGTCTCGAGCTGCAGGAGGACGGCTGCTACCGCCTTCAGAGCGTGGCCGACGGCAAGATGCTGTCCGTGTCGGGCGCCGCGCAGCTCGCCGGCACCCCCGTGTTCATGAGCGCGCCCAACGAAGACGGCTCGCAGAGCTTCGGCCTCTACTTCGACGCCCGCGAGCATGACTACGAGAAGGCTGACATGTACTCCGCCGACTATCGTGCCGCCAACCGTGCCGCGATAGAGGAGCGCAACGAGTATGAAGGCATCGCCGGCATCGGGTCGGTATCGGCAGGCACCGGTCTCTCGGCCGAAGCCGCAGGCGGCGCCCTCCGCATCAGCAGCGCCGTGGCCGCCGACGCCACCGTCGAGCTGTGCGAGGCAGCCACCGGCCGCACCGTATTCAGCACCCGGGCACGCCTCGAGGCCGGCCGCACCGATGTGGCACTGCCCGGTATCGGCGGCGGGGTGTATTTAGCACTCGTTAAAACAGCAGGCGACAGCTTTGTGACTAAAGTATTTATCCGCTGAAATTAAGTCAAAATAGATAAAAATGCCGTGTGGCCTATGGCTATACGGCATTTTTTGCGTAATTTTGTACCTGATTTATAACCTGTCATTGTCCCCTCACTACGGAATCTAATGCCTACAAAGAAAGGAAACAGTATATCAGCCAATGACGCGTCATCGACCGCCCGCCTGTCGCGTGTCGTCGCTTCGTCATCTCTCGCAGTATTCATCATCGTGTCAGTCGTGCTTACGGCCATCGCCGACAATGCCTATATGCGCAAGCTCGACGACCTCAACATCTTCATGAGCGGCAGCGCTTACTTCAGCGAGTGCATGTCGGTGCCTTGCGGCCTGCTCAACTGGGTCGGCTCGTTCCTGACGCAGTTCTTCTACTACCCCTGGGCCGGCTCTCTGCTGCTGACGGCAGTGCTGACAGCGCTGTGGTTTGTGGTAGTCCGCAGCTTCGGCATCCCGCGCCGCCTGTTCGCTCTCGGCGCCGTGCCGTCGGTGCTGTGCCTGCTGTTCCTGCTTTCGATCGGCTATGTCGTCTTCATGGTCAAAGGCATGGGCTTCCCCTTCCTTATGCCACTGGGCTTCATGGTGTCGGCGGCTTACTACGGCATCTATGTGCGCATAGGCAAGGCATGGCTGCGCGCCGTCGCCGTCGCCGCCGGTGTGCTTGCCGGATATCCGCTCTTCGGAGTCTTCGCCCTTTTCGGCGCTGCGCTCTGCGTCGTCGGCGAGCTGCTGCGCTTCCGCAGCTACTGGCCTGCGGCCGTGGCTCTTGCAGCTATCATATGCTGGCCTTACGGCTACTTCTACCTTGCCGACAACCATATGACGATGGAGCGCCTGTATATCTCCGGCCTGCCTTACTATAGCGGCTACGGGCCTCATATCGAGCGCCTGACCGCCGTTATCTTCGTCAGCATGGCCGTCATGCCTTTCATCTTCCGCCGTCGCGACTGCGGCAGCCGCAAGCCTATGGCGGCAATCATTGCCGGAGGCGCCGTCTTTGTCGCCTCGATACTCGCCCTCGTGCTGCTGCGCTACAGCGACGAGAACTTCAGAGTGACCCTCGCAATGGACAAGGCCATCGAGGAAGAGCGCTACGACGATGCCCGCCGCCACTATATCGGCCTCGAGGGCGAGCCCACGCGCGCCATCGTGCTGCTGAACCACATCGCCCTCATGCACCAGGGCACCGCCGGCGACAGCCTCTTCGCACACAAGACCGCGGCGGCCGAATACAACGTGCCCGACAAGAACTTCCCCTCGATGCGAATGGCGGCAGCGCGCCCTGTATACTATCACTTCGGCCGCATATACGACGCATACCGCTGGGGCATGGAGGACATGGTCGAGTTCGGCCCCCGCATAACATACCTCAAGTACATGACCAAGGTGGCACTCCTCAGTGGCGAGACAGAGCTTGCCAAGCGCTACCTCGACAAGATATCGCGCACGCTCTTCTACAAGGACTGGGCTGAAAAATACCGCGCTTATGCCGACAAGCCCGAGCTTTTGGAGGCCGACGCCGAGTTCAGCCGTCTGGCACCGCTCAGAGCCTATATCAGCTATATCGGCGGCGACTCGGGTCTCATCGAGAGCTACCTTACATCCAACCTGGTGTCGCTCAACGGCGGCCCCGACGAGCTGCTTGAGCTGTCGCTCCAGTTCAATATGGTGCAGAAAAACATCGACGGCTTCTGGCCCCGCCTTCAGCGCTATGCCTCGACGCACAAGCGCCTCCCCCGCCACTATCAGGAGGCCATAATAC
>JAICZO010000244.1 GCA_029057255.1 Muribaculaceae bacterium
CCCTTGACGCGTCCCATCTTAATCATTGTGGCGGTGGTGATCATGTTGCAGATCATCTTCTGGCCTGTGCCGCTCTTCATGCGCGAGCTTCCGGTGACATATTCCGGGCCGACAATCATCTCGATAGCGATGTCGGCGGCCTCCGATACGGGAGCGTCGGGGTTGGAAGTGATGGCGGCTGTCAGGATGCCGTGACGGCGGCATTCGTTGAGAGCGCCGATGACGTAGGGCGTTGTGCCCGAGGCGGCGATACCGATGACGGTGTCGTTGGCGTTGATGTTGAACACTTCAAGGTCGCGCCAACCCTGCAGGGTATCGTCCTCGGCGTTCTCGACAGGGTTGCGCAGGGCGGTGTCGCCGCCGGCAATCAGACCGATAACCCACGAGGGGTCCATGCCGAATGTAGGGGGAATCTCCGATGCGTCGAGCACGCCGAGACGGCCCGATGTGCCGGCACCGATATAGAAAATGCGGCCGCCTCGTTTCATGCGGGGTACAATCTCGCTGACGAGACGCTCGATAGCCGGGAGAGCTTTTTCGACGGCGAAGGCGACTTTCTTGTCTTCTTCGTTGATGTCGTGGATAATCTCGCCGACCGATTTTTTCTCAAGGTCGTTATAGAGAGAGGGTTGTTCGCTGATTTTTACGAATGCCATCGTTGTATGGTGATAGTTATTAGGTTAATGTCAGGTAGATAGTTGTGTCAGTCCGGCTCGGCGTGGAACTTGAGGAGGCCTTCCATAGGGCTCTTGACGATAGCTCCGACCGTGCATCCCTCGGCGCGTGCCGCTTCCTCGAGCACTTCGCGGAAGTAGTATGCTATCGAGCCGATGAAGTTGACCGGGTGCGACTCGTAGCCGCTGTACTGGGTGATGTTGCGGCGGAAGAAGGCGCGGAAGGCACCGAGCACGAGGTCGTGGATGGCCGGCTCGCCGATGTTCTTGCTAAGGAAGGGTGTGACCGAAGCAAGGAAACGGTTGGGCTGCGGTTCCTTGTAGACGCGGCGTATGATGTCGAGCAGCGAGAGCTGGTATTCGTCCAGGAAGCGTGCGCATATCTCGGCGGGGAGCTGCTTCTTGAGCACGTCGCCCAGGAACAGCTTGCCCAGGACAGCGCCGCTGCCTTCGTCGCCGAGGATGAAGCCCAGAGGCGAGACGTTCGACACTATTGCAGTGCCGTCATAGAAGCACGAGTTCGAGCCGGTGCCGAGGATGCAGGCGATGCCCGGACGGCGGCCGCACAGGGAGCGGGCTGCCGCGAGCAGGTCGGTGTACACTTCGACCTTGTCAGCGGAGGGGATGTTTGCCCTTATTGCACGCGACACATTGCCGCACACTTCCTCGGAGATGCAGCCGGCGCCGTAGAAGAACACGGCTTTGATGTCCGACGCCATATCTCCCAGCTCGGGCATAAGTTCCGTAGCAAGGCGTTGGCGGATTTCCTCTTCGGAGAGCATGACTGCATTCATGCCCAGTGTGAAAATCTGTTTGTCAACTTTTGTTTTGTTCAGTACGCACCAGTCGATTTTGGTGCTACCGCAGTCGGCGATTAGTATCATATTTTTATGTATATTTTCTTTTTGTAGAGGATGTAGCCAATACACCAGTTAAACATCACGAACAGTATGGCGAAGAGCAGCGATGCCAGAGTGGCGTCGCCGCACAGCGGCATCAGGACGGCGCTGTAGCACCAGCCCTTTATCGAAATCATGCCGCTCTCTGCACCGGCCCAGGGTATTTTCACCGCGCCGGTGACAATGCTCAGCACCGCTCCGAGGCAGTACATGAACAGAGGATTGATGCCGAAGGCCTCGAAGAAGCGGCACCAGCGGCGATAGCCTTTGATATCAATTATCCATATCAGAAGCCCGAGGAAGCTCGAGGCGAGGCCGCATGTGGTGAGCACGAATGTGGGCGACCATATTTTCTTATTGATAGGTATACCGTAGCTGAGCAGGAAGCCGGAGAATGTGAGTATCGTGCCGACGATGAAGAGGCTGTTGATGCGGAGGTTATTGTCCTTGGTGCGCATTATCAGACCGCCGCAGATAAAGCCGATGAGCATGTGGGCTATCGACGGCAGGGTGCTGAGCAGGCCTTCGGGGTCGAGGTGCAGTCTCACTCCGTCGACGGTGTCGGCATAGAGATGCGACGGGCCGAGGACGGCGTTGTCGACGATATAGAGTATGTTGGTCTCGGCGAACTCGAGGCCGTTGCCAAGGAGCAGAATCGCCGTGTAGACAACCAGCATGCCGGCTACTGTCCACGGCAGCGCCTTGTGCGGTATCAGCAGGGCAGCGGTGGCACCGACGCCGTAGCAGATGGCGAGGCGGGGCATGACACCGAGGATGCGGATGCGGTCGAAGCTGAAGACGGCCTCGGCAAGTGTCTTGTCGGAGAGGATGCCGCGGAGGAAGAGGCCGAACCATGCTATGGCGAGGCCGATAAGGAAGATGACCACCGTGCGGCGGGCTATCTTGGCGAATGAGCGCCAAGAGAACTCAAACTGATACTTCCGCATCGAGAAGTAGGTCGAGATACCCATGATGAACATAAAGAACGGGAACACCAGGTCGGTCGGGGTCAGACCGTGCCATGAGGCATGGCCAAGGGGGGCGTATATGTGTCCCCACGAGCCCGGATTGTTGACAAGAATCATGCCGGCGATGGTGATGCCCCTGAGGATATCGAGCGCGAGCAGACGCCCCGACCCTGGTTTGGCGGGGGCTGCTGCCGTGTGCTGTGTGTTGTGTTTCATGTCGGGATTGTGGTTTTTCAGGTATTTTTCGGTGTGGTGCATTCGTCGGCGAGATAGACTATCGAGCGGTAGGGGATGCCGCTGTTCGACGAGAGGCCTATCTCGCAGGTGCGGGAGTTGGAGTAGCCGTATTCTATGCCGGCCTCTTCAATCTGAGGACGGAGCTTGCGCAGGCCCCAGGCATTCAGCTCGGGGGTGGTGAAGCCCTTGTCGCCTGCAAATCCGCAGCAACCCACTTCGGCCGGCACCAGGACGCGTGTGGAGCAGCGCTGTGCCAGTGCCACAATCTTGTCGGCAAGACCCATGCGGCGCGACGAGCATGTCACGTGCACGGCCACCGGAGTGTCGTGGCGGTGGAAGTTGAGGTGCGGCGCGAGGAAGTCCTCGATAAACTCGGCGGGCTCGTACAGATGCAGGCTTCTGATGTGCTCCCGCATGCGGTGCAGGCACGGGCTC
>JAICZO010000245.1 GCA_029057255.1 Muribaculaceae bacterium
GTATACGGAAAGCGATGAGCGACGAAACGGTGTTCTGCATGGAAGGATTCTCGATGAGAGATCTGACCGAGTACTGCGGCTCAAACCAAAAATATGTCTCCCAGGTGCTGAATGACGACTATGGCAAGTCCTTCACTCAACTGCTTAACGAACGCCGCATCAATGTCGCCCGCCGACGGCTGATGGACTTTGACAACTACGGCCATCTTACCATCGAAGCAATAGTATCTGACCTCGGCTTCAAGTCTCGAAGCACATTCTCCAAGACATTCAAGCGCCTCACAGGCCTGACTCCGTCAGAGTTCCAACGCATGGCTTTAAAAGCAAAAGATGATCAGAGCGCTTGCAGACCCGAAGTTTCGACGGACGAAGAGTAGTGCAACCGGAAATAATCTGTATCTTTGCCTACCCGTCACAATAATTTCTCCTTTTCACCGCATAACCTTCGACACCGGCAGGACTGTCAAGGGCATAGGCACACGGGAGACACGTTGCGCTATCGCCAAAGAATTGCGGATAGGCAACATAACTGTCAGCGACGTACCCTTCCTTGTAACTGACATGGCTACAGGCAATGACGAAGCCGACCTGTAGCACCGTCTCCTTCCGTAAAAAAATTACGGCACTATTTGTGTATATGATAATTTTGCCCTATATTTTTGCAAACATTTTACATGTATGCTCAAGAAATTCAAAGTAAAAGGTTTTACATCCTTTAAAGAGGAGACTGTTTTCGACCTTTCATCGCCCAAATCGTATGCCTTTCTCCCTGAATGTATTAAAGACGGAGTTGTAAGAAGTTCGGTGATACATGGCTGTAACGGAGTCGGCAAATCGAATCTCGGGCTTGCGCTTTTTGACATTTTCGACCATCTTACCGACTTCCGTGCAGACAGAACTCTGTACCGCACATATCTCAATGCCGATCTGCCCGAAGGCCAACGGTTTGCCGAGTTTGAATACACCTTCAACTTTGAGGGCGTAGATGTAATATACAATTACTGCAAGACATCGCTGTCTGACTTCGTATACGAACGACTGACGATTGGCGGTGTGGAAGTTATATCATCCGACCGTCGCAAAGACACGGCTTTCGTGTGCACCCTGCCGGGAACAGACTCGCTGCGCAAGACAATCACTGACAGTTCTATTTCTGTTCTCAAATACATAAAGTCGAATACGGAGAGAGATACATCGGTCGAGAACCGTGTGTTTGACGCTATGTTCGTATTCGTCAGCAAAATGCTTTATTTCAAGTGCCTTGACTTTAAAGCCTACATAGCAGAGCCTCCTAAAAACAATAATTTCATCACAGACATAATAGAGGCCGACAAAGTCAAGGAATATGAATCGTTCCTGAAAGCTTGCGGCATCATTACAAACCTGCGTGTTGAGGGCGAAGGCAACCGCCATACAATAGTAAATGTATACGGAACGGATTCGTATCCGCTTGACGAAGTGTGGTCTACAGGCACACATGCCCTCTCGATTTTCTTCTGTTGGCTGATGCGCATGAAGAACGGTAATGTGAGCTTCCTGTTCATTGATGAATTTGACGCATTCTATTATTACACCCTGTCGCGCGGTATAATAAAGCAATTGCGTGAGATAACAAATCTCCAGTTTACCGTTACCACCCACAATCCGGCCACAATCTCGACATCTCTGTTGAGACCCGACTGCTACTTCATAATGGACAAAGCCGGTATCAAGCCCCTGTCGGCACGCACCGACAGAGAGCTGCGCGAGGCTCACAACCTCGAAAAGATGTTCAAAGCTGACGCATTCTCAAGCATATCATGAGAATCTTGCCGGCAAGTCAGCCGACTCGCCGAATAAGTTCGGACTGACGAAATCGGGACGGCCTGCTACAGACCGTCCCGACAACCATCATTTATCTATCATTTACCTTATGTGCTTCAGCCACTCGCCAAGCATCGACGTCCAGGCCGGCTTGTATTCGTAGCTGTCGCGAAAACCCCAGCCATGTCCGCCCGTTGGGAAGATGTGCATGGTGACGGGTACTCCGCAGGCGGCAAGGGCGCCGCAATAGTCGAGCGCATTGCGCACGGGCACGCTTTTGTCGTCGGCACAGTGGAAGACTATAGCCTCGGGGGTATCGGCGCTGACCTGCTTCTCGTTGGAGTATAGCACTACGGTCTCGTCTGACGGGTTCTTGCCGAGCAGATTGTTTCGCGACCCGCGATGGGTGAACGACGCATCCATCGTGACGACCGGATAGAAGAGTATCTGGAAGTCAGGTCGTGTCAGAGAGTCGGTGTAATGTGTCGCCAGCGTCGAGGCAAGGTGTCCTCCGGCCGAGAATCCCATGATTCCGACCTTATCGGCCATGCCTCGCATGAGACGTATAGCCTTGAAGCCGTCCTCCGACGGTACGGTGCGGTCACCGCCGGGCAGACGGTAGCGCAGCACGGCATAGGTGATGCCCTGCGACGTGAACCACTCGGCCATGTCGAAGCCTTCGTGATTCATGGCATGGTGCGCATATCCACCGCCGGGACAGGAGATGACGGCCACGCGGCTGTCGCCCTCGGCGGGGAAGACATAGAGCATCGCTGCCGAGTCGGCGTCGAGAGGGATGTCAACCCTCTCCGAAGCCATCGCCACGGCAGTGCCGGCAAGCAGAGCCACGACGAGGAAGAATTGCCTTATAACATTCATCGCTGTCAGATTTTTTCGGGGAAGAGTATCAGGGCTGCCGCGCCGAGACATCCGGCACGGTTTCCGAGCTCGGCGGGTACTATTGATGTGCCAGCCGCGCAGACCTCCATCACCTGCACTCCGACAACACGGCGCAGACGCTCGAAGTAGAAGTCGCCGGCCTCGGAGATACCTCCGCCGACCACTACTCTCTCCGGTGCGAAGACGTTTATCACCGATGCTATGCCGTGGCCGAGATACATCCAGTGCTCCGACATGGCCTGCGTCGCTACCGGATCGGCGTCATGATAGAGCCGCACAATCTCGCGGCCGTCGGCTTCACGGCCTGACAGCGTCTTATAGCGTCGGACCAGGGCGGCTGTCGAAGCATAGTGCTCGAGACATCCGCGTCCGCCGCAGTTGCACTCCTCGCCGTCGCACTTGACGGTGATGTGTCCCACTTCCATGCCGCGGCCTTCGTGTCCGCGCCACATGTGGCCGTTGATAAGCGCTGCCGAGCCTATGCCGGTGCCTACTGTGATGAAGAGAGCGTCGCTGACACCGCGTGCAGCTCCGAACATCCACTCGCCGACAGCCATAGCGTTGGCGTCGTTGGATGCGGCGACGCGCATCCCGCACAGTTTCTCGAGAGCGTCGGCAAGGCTGACATTCTCCCATCCGGCGATGTTCTCGGCACCGCCGAGAACCCGCCGTTTGTCGGGCGACACTATGCCGGGGGTGCCGATGCCCACGCCTATAGGGGTGATGGCGCTTGCCTCAGCCCACTCGCGGCAGGCCTTGACAGCCGTGGCGAGAGCGGCGATGACTGCGTCGGCGCCTTCGGTGGCCGGTGTCGGCAGCGAGCCCTCGAAGGGTATCTCGCCGCTGCGGCTTACGACGGCGTATTTTATGGCCGTGCCGCCCAGATCAATGCCAATGGCGTATTCGTTCATATCCATCAGGCTTTTTCAACCCAGATGGGCGAAGTCCATGCCCACTGGCCGTCGCGCTGACGCACGCGGGCGTAATAGTAATCGGTGTCGCGCTCGGCCTTCTCGTCGGTCATGATATGGCCTACGCAGAAAGTAGACTCGGTGGCGGCACGCTCGAACTGTATCGCTTCCGACAGCCATCCGCGGAGGAAGTGAGCGCGGCTGCCTTCGAGCAGCTCTGCCAGGGTGTGTTCGTAATGCTTGCCGTTGAAGTCGGCTATAATCTTAGCGTCGCGGGGCATCTCGACATCAAGAATCACGCCCTGCATGGCGGCGGTGAGCACGTTGGGGTTCTTGCTCGAGTACATGTCAAGCTCCACGTGACGGTCGCCGCGCTCGAGCACACGGTTGACACGGGTGTGGAACTCGGTCTCACCCGGCTGGGGCGATGTGAAGGCAGCGCCGCGGAAACATGTCTGAATGTCGCGGATACGACCGTCGCTGAGGCCGAGACGTCCTGCCCAGTGCACATATTCCTCCTCGCGGTTCCAGCCGAAGTTCACCTTGAGTTTGGCGCGTACGGTGTCGCCGTCGGGAGCGATATTGCGGTGGGGAGCGTTGAGGCGTGCGATGCACTCGCCGTTCTTGATGATGTCGACATAGTCGATGTTGTTCATAGCCTCGACGTTGACGTATATCTCGCGCTTGCCGGCCTGGATGACATCGCCTGTTCGGCCGCCGTTGATGCGGAAGTCGACCTTGATGCGGTCGCCTGTGATGCCGCACACGTGGCGGTTTGCCATCGCGTTCCAGAGGCTGTCGCGGTCGAGCTTGTCGCAGAAGACGCCGATGCGGCCGTCGCCATAGCTGCCGGGGTAGCCGGCGTGCTGGTCGGTCGAGCACATGAGACCGAACTTGTTGCCACGCTCGAGGCCGTAGAGAACAGAGCCTTCCCAGATACGGGGACCCATGTCGTGAAGGTAGTTGTAGTCGCCCTGGTCGCTCTCGGCGAGGCCGTGGCGCGAGAACATCTCGACGAAGGGCGCGCGGCTGCTCTCCTCGAAGGCGTCCCAGTTGTAGCCGCGGAAGCCTGTCTGATAGCCCATGTGGTGGGGTGTGACGAAGCAGTCATAGTCGGCCAGGCGGCGACGCAGGTCGGGCACGGAAGTACACTCGACAAGGGGCACGTTGAAGTCGCGGAAAAGGGCCACATGGTCGCCGTGCTCCATCGAGTGGCACTCATAGGAGACGAAAGTCTCGAACTTGCCGGGGCGGTTGGCAGCCTCGATAGCGGCGCGATACTTCTCGTAGCCGCCGCGGCGCAGACGCTCGAAAGCATCTGTGTGGTAGCCGATCACCCAACCCAGACGGGGATCGTCGGCACCGGGGATGTCGGGCCACAGGGCGTGGGGAGTGATAGAGGCGAAGTCGAGCTGCTGCTCTGCTGCGGCGATGGCGTCGGCGAGGTCGCCGTGGCCATATGTCACGTTGCAGTGGTTGTGGATATCGCCTATGAACATATTGAAGTCATCAAGGCGGGGCATATTGTTTTTGAGGTCAGCGGGCAGCGAGTCGCGGCTGCTGTCACCGAGAGCCTTTACGCATGAAGTCACGGAAGAGGCGGCGGCGAGGCCGAGGAGCGACCAGCCGGAAGTCTTCAGGAATTTACGTCTATCCATTGTGTCAGTGGTATTTGAGATTTAATAATGATTCATTAGAGATTATCCACACCCTTGAAGAACTCGTATTCTTTTTCGTCAGGGTCGTTGTCGCCCACTTCGGCCTGCAGCTCCACGAGGCGGCGGTGCATATCCTCGCGCACCTCTGCGTAAGCGGGGTCGTTATATACATTGTTCATCTCCGAGGGGTCGCGACGCATGTCGTAGAGTTCCCATTCGTCGACGTCGTTATAGAAGTGGATAAGCTTGTAGTCGGCGGTACGGATGCCGTAGTGACGCTTCACCGAGTGCCACGAAGGGTACTCGTAGTAGTGGTAGTAGACGCCGGTGCGCCAGTCTTCGGGAGCCTTGCCGCCCGACTCAAGGACAGGACGCATCGACAGGCCCTGGATATCAGAGGGTACTTCGATACCGGCGAAGTCGATGAAAGTCGGGGCGAGGTCGATGTTCATGACCAGTGCGTCGGAGACGGAGCCTGCCGGGATGGCGGCCGGGTAGCGGATGACCATAGGCGTGCGCTGGCACTCCTCGTACATGAAGCGCTTGTCGAACCATCCGTGCTCGCCGAGGAAGAAACCCTGGTCGGAAGTGTATACGATGACAGTGT
>JAICZO010000246.1 GCA_029057255.1 Muribaculaceae bacterium
CGCTCTATGTCACGGCAGAGGCGGCCGCCAAGGTGCTTGCCACGGCCGAGACCGAGAAAATGCCGGTGCCCATCGACATCTTCCACCGGCGCCTGCTCGACCGAGGCATCATATCCTACTGGTGGAGCCATCCCTGCGTGGCGTCGCAAGGCAGCTTCTCGGGACTCTTCGCAAGCTCCGTCAGCAAAGAAAGCGGCAAGGCTCTGGTATGGCGGCTCAAACGCGCCTACCGCCGCCTCCTCTATTTCTTCAGATAAGACAGAAAAAGGCGCCTCGAGGGGCGCCGTTCTTATATCCTATTGTCAGGCTCAGATAGACAGGCCTGTTCTTTCATGCAGACCGAAGAGGAGGTCCATCAGATGCACAGCGGTGCCGGTGCATCCCTTGGTGAGGGCATCGAGAGTGGCCTTGACGGTGAGCACACCTTCTTCCTCGCACGACAGCTGGAGCAGACATTTGTTGCTGCCGCGCAGGTCCTCGTCGATAGTCGTGTCGGCCGGGAGGAGGTAGACGAATCCGTGATCCTCGTAGGCCTCTCGGTAGAGGCGCTCTATCTCCTCGAGGGCGATAGGCGTGGCTATGCGCGCCACAAGGTCAAGACGCTCGAAGGGAGCCTCGGCCTTTGCCACGGTGTTGATGGGCGAAGAGAACGACGGCTGGACGTCGTGAAGCGTCACACGTGCCTCCTCAGTAGCGTCGGCAAGGCTGTAGGGGCGGTTGGTCGCCATCTCGGCCTCGACAGGCGCGTTGAGCAGCATGTTCTTGGCAAGAGGAAGCAGAGCAAGCTCGAGCAGCATTGCCTCGGCGCGGGGCGAGTATGCCGCACGGGCGCCTCGCACGAGGCTCTTGCGGTAGTATTCGGGCAGACCGTAGACAAAGTCGTCGGGGCGCTCGGCACGCAGCTTGTCGGCATGACCGATGACGATGAGCCGGAAGTCGGGGTCGGTGCGGAATTTCTCCCTTATCTCGTCGGTGATATTCTCCTCGTCGATGACAAAGAGGACGTCGAGGCCGTCAAGGCTGAGCACTCGCTCAAGCGTCAGGTCGGTCTCGCCGGCAAACACCGGGTGGAGGGTCGACAGGGGCACTGTATTGCCTGCAGGCGAGGCCACGGCACGCAGGTCGACATCGGGGTGACGCAGCAGAAGACGCAACAACTGCTTGCGCACGGGATCATTTACGGCATCAGGCCCATAAATACCAACTTTTATCATGGAGGGGAGAATTTATTTAAGGTTTATATTGAACATTTCTTTCATTATCAGTCGTGTGGCGCCGACATTCGAGGCTATGTAATGCCCGGCGGAACGTCCGCAGCGGCTGCGCGCCGCTGTGTCGGAGGCGAACAACGACAGCACTTCGGAGAGTTCATGACGCGAACGGACACAGAAGGCGCCGCCGCAGTCGATGAGGTCGCGCGCCTCCTTGAACTTGTCGTGGCGCGGGCCGAAGAGCACGGGTATGCCGTAGACTGCCGCCTCGTTGATGTTGTGTATGCTCACTCCGAAGCCGCCGCCGATATACGCCACGTCGGCGTAACGGTAGAGGCTGCTGAGCAGTCCGAAACAGTCGATGACGAGGTAGCTTGTCTGCGACGCAATCTCGACAGCTTCGGCGGGAGACTTTTCATAAAGCTCCCTGAAGCGCGAGTAGAGCATGGTGCGCCCCGCCCCTAAACGGCGGCAGAGGGCGTCAAGGCGGGCGTCATCGAACTCGTGCGGCGCGATGATGGCACGTGCTCCGGGGGTGGCATGCAGCCAGGGGATGTAGACGTCCTCGTCCTTGGGCCAGCTGCTTCCGGCCACGAGGGTGAACGCTTCGGGGCCACCGGCCTTGAAGCAGTCGACAGCAGGGATGTCACGACCGGCCTCACGCACTGCCGTCACGCGGTCGAAGCGGGTGTCGCCGGCCACGGTGACGTTTTCAAGGCCGATGCCTTCGAGCAGACTGCGCGATGCCTCGTCCTGCACATACAGGCGGTCGAACTTATGGAGTATGCCGCGCATCATGCCGCCCCAGGGCTTGAAGAAAGCCTGCGAAGGCCGGAAGATGGCGGATATGAGACTGACGCCGATGCCGCGGCGCTTGAGCTCGGAGAGGTAGTTGCCCCAGAACTCGTACTTGACGAAGACAGCCTTGCGCGGCGCGGCGATGTCGAGAAACTCTCTGGCGGCCGCGGGCGTGTCGAAGGGCATGTAGACCACGGCGACAGAGGGGTTGAAGTCGCAGCGCACTTCGTAGCCCGACGGCGAGAAGAACGAAAGCAGAATCTTCATCGACGGGCGGTGCGTCAGAAGGGCCTCTATCAACGGCCGTGCCTGCTCGAACTCGCCGAGCGAGGCGGCATGAAACCACACGTCGAAGCCCTCCGGCGCCATTTCGGCACGGAAACGCTTCAGACGCTGCATGGTCTCGGCCTGACCGTCGAGCATACGCCTGACCTTGGGCGAACCGGCGGCGGCAACATGCGCTGCCGCGCCGTAGAGCCTTATGGCGGCGTTGTAGATCAGATTCATTCGACGGGGCGGATACGTTCTACACCTGCACGGATGCGGCGCACGGTCTCGTCACGACCCATGAGTTCGGTGATGTCGAACATGTGGGGACCCTTGCACTCGCCCACTACCGTGAGGCGGAAGGCATTCATGACGTTGCCGAGGTGGTAGCCGTTGCTCTCGATCCATCCGAGTACCTTTGGCTC
Organism: Muribaculaceae bacterium; assembly: GCA_029057255.1. Lineage (GTDB taxonomy): Bacteria > Bacteroidota > Bacteroidia > Bacteroidales > Muribaculaceae > CAG-873. The sequence goes on from JAICZO010000246.1 coordinate 2,702, forward strand.
GAGGGCAGCGCAGCTGAAGTCCTCCTCTTTCTCGAGCAGGTCGGCCAGGGCTGTCATGATTGCGGGCATGTCGGCGCTCCAGCGCTTCTTGACGGCTTTGGGGTCATACTCCTCGGGGGCGACAAAGAAGAAGCGGGCGTTGTCCCACAGGTCGCGCACGAAGTTGATGCGTCCCTTGACCATGCCGGTGGCGCGGCTGATATAGCTGTCGCCGAAGTCGGCCGGGTTGACGCCGTGCTCCTCGAGGACAGGCTTGAAAAGCTCGGCGAGCTTGTCGTCGGCAAGAGCCTGGAGATATGTGTGGTTGAACCACTTGCCCTTTTCGAAGGCGAACTTGGCGCCCGACTTGGAGCAGTGGTCGAGCGAGAACTTGGCGATAAGCTCGTCCATCGACATTATTTCGGTGTCGTCGCCGGGGTTCCAGCCCAGGAGTGCGAGGAAGTTGACGACGGCCTCGGGCAGATAGCCGCT
>JAICZO010000247.1 GCA_029057255.1 Muribaculaceae bacterium
TTGACGAACCGACCAACGACATCGACGTCAACACCCTGCGCGCGCTTGAGGAAGGTCTCGACGACTTTGCCGGATGCGCCGTCGTTGTCAGCCACGACCGCTGGTTCCTCGACCGCATCTGCACACACATACTGTCGTTCGAGGGCGACGGCGAAGTGGTCTTCTTCGAAGGCTCGTACTCCGACTACGAAGAGCACAAGAAGCGCCTCAACGGCGGCAAGGAGCTGCCCCGTCGCCGCTACCGCAAGCTTATGGAGTAAGGCGCGCCCTTGCTAAAGACATATAAAGAACAGTCAGCCCGCAGGACTCAGGTTCTGCGGGCTGATTTGCTGATGGAGGAGTATGGTTTATTTCTTCACGAGAGCCTCGGTGTCGCGGGCAATCATGAGCTCTTCGTCAGTGGGGATGACGACAACCTTCACGCGCGACTCGGGAGTGGAGATGACGGTCTCGGTGCCGCGGGTGGCTGCGTTTACGGCCAGGTCGATTTCGACGCCCATGAAGCCGAGGGTGCTGCACACGTCGGAGCGTACGCCGGTCTGGTTCTCGCCGACGCCGCCGGTGAAGACGATGATGTCGACGCCGCCCATCTCGGCAGCGTAAGCGCCGATATACTTGGTGATGCGGAGCTGGTACATGTCAAGGGCGAGGGTAGCGCGCTTGTCGCCGGCAGCGACAGCAGCCTCTATTTCGCGCATGTCGTTGCTGAGGCCGCTGATGCCGAGCACGCCGCTCTCCTTGTTGATGATGTTCTGGAGCTGCTCGGCTGTGAGGCCGTGCTTTGTCATGAGGTATGTGAGCGCGCCGGGGTCAACGTCGCCAACGCGAGTACCCATCATGAGGCCCTCGACGGGAGTGAGACCCATCGAAGTGTCGACACACTTGCCGCCGTCGACAGCTGCCATGGAGGCGCCGTTGCCGATGTGGCATGTTATGATGCGTTTCTTGGTGATGTCCTCGCCGAGGAATTCGCACACGCGCTCGCTGACGTAGCGGTGGCTTGTGCCGTGGAAGCCGTAGCGGCGCACGCCGTCTTCCTCGTAGTATTTGTAGGGTAGGGCGTACATGTATGCCTTTGCGGGCATTGTCTGGTGGAATGCGGTGTCGAATACGCCTACCTGGGGCACGTCGGGCATGATGGCTGTAATGGCCTCGATGCCGGTCATGTTTGCGGGGTTGTGGAGGGGAGCGATGTCATAGCACTCGCGGATTTTGGCTTTGACGTCGTCGTCGATGATCACGCTGCTGCTGAATTTCTCGCCGCCGTGCACCACACGGTGTCCGACCGCGTCGATTTCCTTGTAGTCGGCGATACATCCCACTTTCTCCTCGGTGAGGTTTGCGAGGATGGCCTTTATGGCGTCGTTGTGGTCGATGTGTCCTAATTCGACGATTTCTTTCGAGCCGTCGGCAAGCTTGAACTTGAGGAATCCGCCGGGGAGGCCTATTTTCTCCACGCCGCCTTCGGCCAGGGTTTTAGGCTCGGCTCCTGCCGTGTCGATGAGTTTGTATTTTACCGAGCTGCTGCCCGAGTTGAGAACGAGGATTTTCATTTCTTTTCTTCTTTAAGACCAATGGCCTGGTTGCAGGTGATGATGATTGTTTTGTAAATGTCTTCGGGGAAGCATCCGCGGGAGAGGTCGTTGACCGGAGCTGCGAGACCCTGGAGCACGGGGCCTACGGCCTGCACGCCGCCGAGGCGCTGCACGAGCTTGTAGGCGATGTTGCCGACCTCGAGCGAGGGGAATACGAGCACGTTGGCGCGGCCGCTGAGCTGGCTGTTGGGAGCCTTGCTTGCAGCCACCGAGGGTACGATGGCGGCGTCGGCCTGCAGCTCACCGTCGAGGATGAGTGTGGGGTCGAGCTCGTGAGCGAGATTGGTTGCTTCGATGACCTTGTCGACGGCAGGGCTCTTGGCCGAGCCTTTGGTCGAGAAGGAGAGGATGGCCACGCGGGGCTCGATGCCTGCGATGTCGCGTGCGGTGCGTGCTGCCGATACGGCAATCTGAGCCAGCTCGGGGGCTGTGGGCTAGGGCACGACGGCGCAGTCGGCGAAGATG